>CANKXC010000011.1 GCA_947487355.1 Comamonadaceae bacterium
CAAGAATATGAGAAGCGTTATGGCCTTGATCGCAAATACCTCAATCGCATTGCCGAAATCAATTACGGCAACGCCAAAAGCAACCCTTTGGCGCAAACACGCAAATGGCAATTCGATGCATTGAGTTTCACAGACGACGATGAAGCCAATCCCATCATTGAACCAGGTACACGCCGTCAAGACTGTGGACAAATTACGGATGGTGGTTGTGCCGTTGTTTTGGCGTCAGCCAAGTTCGCCCAAGCTTATGCGGCTCATCGTGGCCAAGCATTAGAAAAAATGGCACGCATTTCTGGCTGGGGACATCGCAACGCCGGCCTCAGGTTGCTCGATAAGATTGAGCGTAGCCAAGGTCAAACTTATGTGTTTCCTCACGTGCGTGACACCATTGAAGATGCTTGGCGGCGTGCAGGCGTTTCTGGCATTGAGGCCATGAGTGGCATCGAAACACACGATTGCTTTACCACCACAGAGTACATGGCCATCGATCATTTGGGGCTCACCGCCCCGGGTCAAAGTTGGCAAGCTGTTGAAGATGGCACCATCGAACCAGGTGGTCGCTGCCCTGTCAACATGAGCGGTGGTCTGATTGGTTGCGGCCATCCTGTAGGCGCTACTGGCACACGCATGCTGTGGGATGCCAGCCGACAAGTGACGCAGCAAGCAGAGGCCTGTCAAATTGAGGGCGCTCAGAGAATCCAAACCCTGAACATTGGTGGCTCGTGTGCCACAGTGGTCAGCTTTGTCGTTGAAACTGACGCCGCATGATTGCAAGCATCTGGCAGTCCTACGCGCTGGAATGTGGCGTGCTGTGGGCCTTGCTGGCTGCTATTTGGCTTTGGGCGCAACCAGAAAATGCACGTTGGTTAGACCGTATTTATCCACTGGTACCTTTTGGCGTGTTTGCAATTTTGTGGATGTTTCCACAAGCCGCCGAGTCATTGAACAAATACCTTCAGCTGGGTATTTGCTTATGGGCTTGGCTGACTGTGGTCTGGGTCATTAGTTTGCTGAAACGAGACGCCAGCATCATGGACATTGCTTATGGCTTTGTTTTGCTGTGTGGCACCTGGTGGCTTTTTATCAATGCAGATCAAAGTTTTAACGATGTCAACCAACTGTTATTGGCCATGGTCACTCTTGGATTTGGCCGTTACGCTGTGTACATCCTATGGCGCAACCTGCCACATGGCGAAGACCCCAGATATGCCAAATGGCGTCAACGCTCAGGCAGCCGATTTTGGTGGTGGAGCTACTTTCAAATATTTTTGCTGCAAGGGGTGGTGGTCTGGGTCTGGATGGTGCCGCTGTTTTTAGGATTGCAAACTTCTGGTCCCATTCAATACTGGCACATCGCAGGCGCGTGTATTTGGTTCATTGGTTTTGTGTTTGAAGCAGGTGGTGATTGGCAGTTGACCCAATTCAAACGCCATCGACAAGACAGCTCGCAACTGCTCAACACCGGTTTGTGGTCTTTAACGCGCCATCCCAACTACTTTGGCCAGACCTGCATGTGGTGGGGCTATGGCGTGTTTGCTTTGGCACATCCTTGGGGGTGGTTGTCTATTTTTTCTGTGGGCTACATCACCTGGTTTATGAACAAAGGTTCAGCGACGTCGCTCATGGAGCGTCACATGATCAAAACCAAACCAGGCTACGCTGAATATTGCGCCACAGTACCCTCCTTTTTTCCTAGGCTTTGGAAAAAGCAACAAACCTCTGGAGAATCAACATGAGTCACGCCTTGATTGTGGAAGCCCTCCGTTCACCTCGCGGTCGAGGCAATGACAAAGGCGCTTTGCGAAATCTCAAGCCAGTCGATCTGCTGGCGCAGCAATTGGAAGCATTGGCCTCGCGCACTGCGATACAAACGGCTCAGGTCAGTGATGTCTATATGGGTTGCGTCACGCAAACAGCCGATCAGGGTGCCAATATTGCCAAGCTGGCATTGATCAAGGCGGGATGGGACGACTGCGTTCCCGGATTAAGCATCAACCGTTATTGCGCGTCAGGTCTTAGCGCCGTTTACATGGCCGCACAAGAAGCCATGTCCTGTGACAGTCTGGCTGTTGGCGGCGGTATTGAAATGATGTCACGTGTCCCCATGGCATCTGACAAAGGCCCACTGACACACGACTTTGAATTTCAATCGCAAACCGGTTTAATTCCGATTGGCATTGCTGCTGATGTGATTGCCACCCAAGAAGGCTTCTCACGACAACTGTGTGATGACTATGCCCTGGCGTCACAGCAAAGAGCTGTCGCAGCGCGAGATCGTGGTCACACACGGGCCATGACTGAAGTCCATGATGAGACAGGCGCTGTTTTGCTCGCACAAGATGAAACACCCAGAGCCAACACCAGCCTTGATTCTTTGGCTGCCATCCAACCTGCCTTTGCCGCTATGGCAGAAAAATACGGCATCGACAAGCTCATGTGTCACCGCTACGGCTTGTCCAAAATAGACCATGTGCAACATGCAGGCAACTCGCCTGCCATGGCCGATGGCGCGTCTGCTGTCTTGGTTGCCAGTCCGGACGCCGCCCAACGTGCTGGGCTCAAAGCACGCGCCAAAATTTTGGCGACCGCCACCGTCAGTGCCGATCGCACTTTGGCACTCACTGGCGCCGTTCAAGCCACGCAACAAGCCCTGGCCCGCGCCAAGCTCAAAGTAGACGACATTGATCTGTTTGAAGTGAACGAGTCTTTTGCATCCCTGATGTTGCACTACATGAAACACTTGAATGTGCCCCACCACAAACTGAATGTGAACGGTGGGGCCATTGCATTGGGTCATGCCATGGGGTCAACGGGCAGCGCTTTGATTGGTGTCGTTTTAGACGAACTTGAGCGCACCGATCAAAGACGCGCTGTGGTGGCGCTTTGTGGCGCAGCTGGCTTGGCTGTGGCCATGGTCATTGAGCGCATTTAAGAGGCCCAGCGCATGAATGATTTTTGGATCACCTTTGCCCAACTCACTGTCAATGGCATTGCAGTCGGAGCCATCTATGCTTTGGTTGCCTTGGGTTTGGTATTGATTTACAAAGCCACCGAAGTCCTCAACTTTGCCCATGGTGATCTCTTGGTGGTGTCGGCATTTGCGGCATGGGGCATGATCACTGTTTGGGCATTTCCATTTTGGCTGGCCCTGCTGGTGGCCGTTGGGGGTGTGGCTTTGTTTGCCTATGCTTTAGATGCCTTCATCATTCGGCGCATTGCCGGACAACCTCAATTTGCCGGTGTCATGTTGACCATTGCATTGGCGTTCATGATTAGAGGAGCCGTCAGCATGCTGTTTGGACCTGAATCACGCAACTACGCTACACCGTGGTCCAACCAAAGCACACAAATTGCGGGCCTGTCTGTGGCCAACCTTCAGCTGGTTATTTTGGGTACGGCCATGCTGGTTACTGTGGTTTTGTTTTTGTTCTTTCGCTACACATTGTTGGGTGTGGCCATGCAAGCAGCCTCTCAAAACCAACTGGCGGCCTATTTGAATGGTGTTCGCGTCAAGCGCGTGAATTCTTTGGTTTGGGCTTTGGGCGGCGTGACTGCTGCTTTTGCTGGCGTTTTGTTGGCGCCCATCACCATGGTCGACATCAGCCTTTGGTTTGTCACCCTCAAAGCTTTGTCGGCATTGGTTTTGGGTGGCTTTGGCAGCATTCCTGGCGCCATTGTGGGCGGACTTTTAATTGGCTTGATTGAACAATACGCAGGTGTCTACATGCCGGACGGCACCAAAGACATCGTGGCTTATTTGGTCTTAATTGGTGTCCTGATTGTGCGGCCACACGGCTTATTGGGCGAAGCCCATGGCCGACGCGTCTAATGGGAAAAAGACTTCATGCGATTTGACTACCACACACGTTATCGAGAAGGCTTCGCACTTTGGCGCAGTGCTTTCGATCGCAATATTTACATTCTCTTGGCCCTCATGTTGTTGGCCTTGCCTTGGGTGGCCACCCCCTTTGCATTAGGTGAGTTGGCCTACCTGTTTATCTTGTGCATCGCCAGCTTAGGTCTCATGACGCTCACCGGATTTACGGGACAAGTGTCATTGGGGCACGCCGCTTTTGTGGCCATTGGCGCCTACGGCCACGCTTGGTTTTTGTCCAAAGGCTTGCCCCTGCCACTTTCTTTGTTACTCGCCGCCATGATCAGTGCGGCAGCGGGGCTCTTGGTGGGCATTCCTGCCATTCGCGTGTCTGGCTTGTACCTCGCCATGGTGACCATGGCATTCGCCATCATCATTGAACAAGTGATTGGCCACTGGAGTTCAGTCACCGGCGGCTTCACAGGCTTGGCTGTCAATGATCCAATGCTCTGGGGCTTTTCCTTGTCAGGCCCCAAAACCTTTTACTACTTTTGCTTGTTGATGCTCACCCTGGTGTTGTTGGCCTTGCTCAACATCATGCGCTCGGGCACCGGACGTGCCTTGATTGGGGTGCGCGAATCTGAGGCGGCATCTTATGCTTTGGGTATTTCAGTCAAAGGCACTAAGGCTGGCGCCTTTGCTTTGTCAGCGGGCATTACAGGTTTGGCAGGTGCTTTGTTGGCACATCATTTGAAATACCTCACACCCGATGGCTTCACTTTGCTGTTGTCCTTGGAGTTGGTGCTCATGGTGGTCATTGGTGGACTTGGCAGTTTGCGGGGCGCTATTTTGGGCGCGATGCTCATCAGCTTACTGCCCACCGCCATCTCACGCATCAAACCTTTCTTGCCTGACAGCATTGCCAAACAATTTGGTCTGGAAACATTTATTTTTGGTTTTGTATTGGCCATCTTTGTGTTGTTCGAACCCATGGGATTGAATGGTCGATGGCTCAAAATTAGGAGTTTCTTTGAGAGCTTCCCGCTCTACCGACGCGACACCTTCAAGCGCAACAAGCGTTATATGAAATCGGAGCGCTATCGATGAACACGAAACTTTCATCGCCCACCACGCTGCTCAAGGTCGAGAACTTGTCGCTCCGGTTTGGCGGCGTTCAGGCCATTGCCGATTTGAGTTTCAACACCTATGCCGGTGAAGTCTTGGCCATCATTGGCCCCAATGGCGCGGGTAAGACATCCGTGCTGAATGCCGTCACGCGAGTGTTTGATCCCAGTGGCGGGCAAATTTATTTCAAAGACCAAGACCTGACCCGCTTGCAGCGTCACCAGATTGCCAAGTTGGGCATCGCCCGGACCTTCCAGAACATTGAGTTGTTTGAGGCCGCCACTGTGCTCGACAACTTGTTGCTAGGTCGTAACCGATTTTTTCAAGGCCACTGGTGGCAGCAAGTTTTGCATACCCCCGCCTTGGCCCGCTTAGAAGAAGAAGCAAGGGCCGAAGTAGAAACCGTCATCGATTTTTTAGACCTCACAGCTTGGCGCAACGCCCCCATCTCAGGACTTCCCTATGGAGTTCGCAAGGTGGTTGAATTGGGCAGGGCTATTTGCACCAAGCCCGAGCTCTTGTTCTTGGACGAACCTGCATCCGGATTGAATCCTGAAGAAACTCGCGACCTGGCTTTTTGGATCGATGACATTCGAAAAGAATTGGGCATCACGGTGGTCATGGTGGAGCACGACATGTCCTTGGTCAGCGCTGTCGCCGACCGTGTCATTTGCATGGCACAAGGTCGAATTTTGGCGGAAGGTACTGCTGCTGAAGTGCAAAGCAATCCCTCGGTCGTTTCTGCCTATTTAGGAGCTTAGCAATGAGTGTCCTGCTCGAAGTTAGAAATTTAGAAACTTGGTATGGCCCCATTGCAGCCATGCAAGGCGTTAACCTGGAAGTCAAAAAAGGTCAGATGGTGACAGTTTTGGGCGCAAACGGCGCAGGCAAAACCACCTTGCTCAACACCTTGGCCGGCGTGATCGATCCTTTTAAAGGGCAGGTCTGCTTTGAGGGCGCCGAAGTGAACGGATTGGATGCCGATGAAGTGTGTCGGCGCGGTCTCATTTTGGTACCAGAAGGCCGACAAATTTATCCCTTTTTGAGTGTTCGTGAAAATCTCAACATGGGCGCCTACACACGCAAGGATGCGGAGGGCGTCCGAAACGATATCGCTCGCGTCTTTCAATGGTTCCCACGATTGTTAGAAAGGGAAAATCAACATGCGGGCTTGCTGTCTGGCGGCGAACAACAAATGTTGGCCATTGGCAGAGCCTTCATGGGGCAGCCCAAACTGCTGATGCTGGACGAACCCTCCCTAGGATTGTCGCCACTCTTGACCAAAGAAATTTTCAACATCATCAGCCGAATTCGCAAAGAAACTGACACAGCGGTCTTAGTGGTTGAGCAAAATGCTGCGATTGCTTTGGCTTACGCTGATGATGGTTACATCATGGAATTGGGACGCATTGTGGCCGCAGACACTTGCGAAGCTTTGAGCCAAAAAACCGATGTGCGAGAGGCCTATTTGGGCGGCCACAACAACCAAGGTTTAAGTGGCACTTCGCAAAGATGGAAAAGGCGCAAGACATGGCGATGAATTCAATCAACAAGTCTTCTTCAACGCCCAGCTTTCTGGGTCTAGATACGCCAGCACGCGTGTTTCAAAAACGCTGTCAAGATTGGGCTGATCTGCCCGCGCTGCGTCACAAAAAACACGGGCTCTGGCAAACAGTAACTTGGCAACAGTATTACCAACACGCTCAGTCTGTGGGCTTAGCGCTCATGAATATGGGACTTCGCCAAGGCGACGGTGTGTGCGTCCTGGCTGAAAACAGGCCCGAGTGGCTTTACGTGGACATGGCAGCTCAATGTCTTGGCATGGTGGGCAATGGCATTTACCCCACCTCCTCACCCAAGCAACTGCAGCACATCTTGCTTGATTCTGGAACACGGGTTCTGTTTGTAGAAAACCAAGAACAACTGGACAAAGTGTTGGAGGTCAGCGAAGACTGCCCTGAACTTCAACACATCGTGGTCATGGAACGCGAAGGGCTGCGCGAATTTATGCACAGCAAGGTCAGTTTTTTTGATGATTTTTTGAAACAAGGCGAGGCTCTTGTCGCGACACAAGCTGCCCTGTTTGAGAAAGGCATTGCAGAAACGCGCAGTGATGCACTTGCCTTCTTGGTCTACACCTCTGGCACCACAGGCGCGCCTAAAGGTGCCATGATTTTAAACAGCAACCTCGTCTTCCAACTCAGCTTGGCCACCGAATATTTAGACGTTGCAGTGGGCGATAAATCTTTGTCCTTCTTGCCACTGTGTCACATTGCAGAGCGCATGGCATCGGTCTACAACCCCTTGGCGGCGGGGCTCATTGTGCACTTTCCAGAAAACGCCAGCACTGTCTTCAATGACATTCGAGAAGTTGCCCCTCACGTGGTTTTTGCACCGCCACGATTTTGGGAAAAAATGTATTCTCAAATTGAATTGTTCATGCGCGATGCCGTGGCGCCCGCTCGCTGGATGTATCGAACAGCCCAATCCTTGGGCGCTGCAGAAGTTGAGGCCCGACTGAACGGACAAAGTGCCAAGGGCACAGGGCTTATTGAATCGGCCATACGGTGGCTGGCCATGCGCAATGTTCGAGTTTTCCTGGGTCTTCAAAATGTCAAAACTGCTCTGACGGGTGCGGCTCCTGTACCACCCGATTTAATTCGCTGGTATTTGAGTTGCGACATCGAACTGCGCGAAGCCTTTGGCATGACCGAGACCACAGGCTTTTGTACAGCCACTCCCAAGGGCGGCATTCGATTGGGTTGGGCAGGGATCAAAGCCACTGGTACAGAAATTCGAATTGGCCAAAACAACGAGGTTTTGATTCGTGGCCACAATGTCTTTGGTGGCTATTGGAATATGCCCGACAAGACACTCGAAGCACTTGACGAAGAGGGCTGGTTGCACACCGGTGATTGCGGCGAAATTGATGGCGATGGCTACTTGGCCATCAAGGACCGCATCAAAGACATTTTGATTACGTCGGGCGGCAAGAACATTACGCCCAGCCATATTGAAAGTCTTTTGAAGTTCAGCCCTTACATCACCGATGCCGTGGTGATTGGGGACGCTAGGAAGTACTTGAGCTGCCTGATCATGATTGATTTAGAACACGTCGCCAAGTATGCCCAAGAACATCAAATACCTTACACAGACTTCAGCAGCCTAACCCGCAGACCCGAAATTGTGAGCTTGGTCCAGGCAGAGGTTGAGCGCATCAATGCTCAACTGGCCAGAGTTGAACAAATCAAAGATTTCCGCATCATTTCAGAGTTGCTCACCGCTGAAGACGACGAACTCACCCCCACCATGAAGCTGAAAAGGAAAGTCATTGCCACCAAATATGCCGATCTGATTGAAACAATGTATCGCGCTTGAGACCCTTCATCAGGGTAATCACGCGTGCATGAATGAGATTAACCGAGTATTTTTTAGACACAAGGAGACATAACATGAAACTCAATCGCAGAAATATCTTGATTGCCACAGTCGCAGCCGCGGCAGGCATCGCACAAGCACAAACGGTCAGCGACACCGAGATTGTGGTTGGTACCCACATCGACCTTTCAGGTCCTGCAGCTGCAGGCATGCCTATGCTGCGCAATGGCATGCAGATGAAAATTGACGAGGTCAATGCAGCTGGCGGCATCCATGGTCGCAAAATTAAACTCCTCGTGGAGGACAACGGCAGTCAGCCCCAGCAAGCCGTTCGCGCTGTGCAAAAACTCATCAAGAGTGACAACGCGTTTGCCATTCTCAATTCATTTGGTTCCGGCCCCAATGCAGCAACGGTCAAAATGGCCAACGACGCTGGCGTCATTGTGTTTGCACCTTGGGCAGCATCAGGCATCATCCAAAAGGTCAGTGGCAATAGCCCCTTGTTGTTCACAACCGTACAAAACTATGACACCACCACGGCCTACGGCTTGGCTTGGGCCTTGAAAAACTGGAAGAGCCAAAAAGTCGGCGTCATTTATCAAGAAGGCCCCTTTGGTGACCTGGTCAGAGCCGGTGTCAATTCAGCCCTCAAAGAAGCTGGACAAACGGTGGCTGCAGAAGCCGCTTACAAAGTGGGCGACATTGATTTTTCATCCCAAGTGGCCAAGCTCAAAGCCGCCAATGTGGACTTGATCATTGCAGGTACTTTGGTGCGTGAGTCTGTGGGCGTCATGTCAGAAGTCAAAAAACTCAATTGGAGCCAAGTCAAGGTTCTGACCACCATTCCTGGTCGCTCAACCATTGTGGCCAAATTGGGCAAAGAGGCCACCGAAGGCATGTATGGCATTGGCGGTTGGAAGTTGCATGACCCTGACACATCCGACCCTGCTGCCAAAAAATTCATGGCGGACTTCAAAGCTAAGTTCAACATGGATGCCGATGAAAATGCAGCCAACGCTTATTCCTACACATCTTGGTTCATTGCTGGATTGCAAGCCACAGGTCGCAACTTGACGTCTCAGTCATTCGCGAAAGCCATGGCGGGTATGCAGCATCAAGATTTCACCACCTACACACGTCAAGCCTTCACAGGCAACCATGTCAGCCCAGAGTTGGCATCCATAGACCAAATCAAAGGTGGCAAATGGGTCCAAATTGCAGCGCCTAGCGGCAAATAATCCTTGAAAAGGCCCCTCACGGGGCCTTTTCAATTTTGCGCATTCGCAAACAGAGATCGACAGATGAACCCCCATGATTTACCCGTTCACGAGATTCCCGCTCTTAGCGGAAACAACGCACCCATTCACAGCGAAGACATCTTCACTGACATGGAAGTGATTGGGGAGGTACCCAAAGATCTGAACGGTCTTTATGTGCGCAACGGCCCCAACCCCTACTTCCAACCCGATTGGCGTTATCACGCCTTTGACGGTGATGGCATGTTGCATGCGGTCAAGTTCGAAAATGGCAAGGTCACTTACCGCAACAAGTGGGTGAAAACATCGGCATTAGAAGAAGAGATTGCCGCAAACAAATCACTTTGGAAAGGCATCAAAGAAACCTGGCGCCATGACCGCCCTGATGAGCCGCTCAAAAACACGGCCAACACCGATGTCAAATATCATGCAGGTCGGCTCATTAGCATGTGGTACCGCTCAGGCATGCCCTATGCGGTCGACCCAGAGACATTGGAAACCATTGGCACTTCAGATTTTGACGGCACTGTCATGCGGCTGTCGGCGCATTCAAGGCCCGATGAGCACACCGGCGAGCTGATCTTTTTTGACTACAGCATAAAAGCGCCCTACATGCAGTATGGCGTGGTGGGGCCAGACCGCAAACTGCGTCACAAAATAGATGTCGATTTGCCGGGGCCCAGCCTACCGCATGACATGGCCATCACCGAGCACTACACCATCCTGCATGACTTTCCGCTTCGTCCCGATCCTGAAGCGCTCAAAGCAGGTCGCTACAAAATCAAGTTTGACGGCACGCAGCCCTCTCGGTTTGGCATTGTGCCGCGCTACGGACAATCCAACGAAGTGAAGTGGTTCAATGCCAAACCGGCCTATATGCTTCACGTGGTCAACGCTTGGGAAGAAGGCGACGAAGTGGTGATGGTTGGAACACCCTACAAAATACATCTGGACGATCACGGCCAACCCGATGGCCGACGCCTTGAAAAAACCATCCACAACAGACAACGCGACTTCATGCTGTATGAATGGCGCTTTGATTTAAAAACTGGACAAACCCGTGAGCACATCATTGACGATGTCCTGAACACCGAGTTTCCTGCCATCAATAGTTTGTACCAAGGGCGCAAAAATCGTTATTCCTACAACATCATTTTTGCGCACGGCGGCAAAGAGGAAGTTCGCTTTCCTGGCTTAGTCAAATACGATATTTCTGCCGGTAGTTATGTGGCTTACAGTGCTGGCCCACAATTTTTCTACAACGAGCCTGGCTTTGCACCGCGAGACAATTCTCAGGCGGAAGACGATGGCTATTTGGTGGTCTTGGTTTGGAATCCCAAAGACGAGCAATCCGAAATTCAAATATTCGATTGCAGAGGTGCCAAGATGGCTGAGGGTCCCATTGCTCGCGTCATTTTGCCGCGTCGAATTCCTCACGGCTTTCATGCCACGTATGTCAGTCAAACCACCTTGAACCGATGGAAATGATCTCTGCATGATTCTGGTCAAGTCTGAAACCATTCAAGAGTATGTCGAAAAGGGATGGTGGTCTGAGCAAACCATTGGCGATCTTTTTCTGCATTGGGCGGACCGCAGATCGTCAGAGCTTGCCGTACTCGATCCACCCAATCAATTTGAAATTTGTGGATATCCTCCACAGCAATGGACTTGGCATGAACTGTTAGGCCAGGTTGGGCGCTATGCAGCGCTACTAAGCTCGCAGGGTTTGCGCAAAGACGACATCTTGGTCATGCAACTGCCCAACAGCGTTGAACAACACGCTATTTATTTGGCATGTGCCATCACAGGCATTGTGGTGTCGCCCATTCCTGTGCAATACCGCATCCACGAAATCTCGCATGTGATGGAAATCACACAAGCCAAATTGGCCATGACAACGCAGCATGTTGGCAACTTCAAAGCCGCACAAATGTGGGCTGAGCATGCGCATCTTTTTCCAAGTTTGAAAAGCATTTGGTCTTTGGGGCAGGAATTGCCTACAGGTGTTCAATCTTTGACTACTTTGCTTTCACAAACCAAGGCCTGGGACACCAGTCAAATCAAAGACCACATGAAGGTCACGAATGTCTCAGCCCACGATGTCCTGACCATCTGCTGGACTTCAGGCACTGAGGCTAAATCGAAGGGTGTGCCTCGCAATCACAACGAATGGCTAATTGTGGGGTCTTCAGTCAGCCAAGCGGGCGAGTTGGAAGAAGGCGCTCACCTTTTAATTCCCTTCCCTTTTGTCAACATGGCTGGCGTTTCAACCAGCTTGGCAACTTGGCTTTTAATTGGTGGAACACTGCACCACCATCACCCATTTGATTTGCAATTGTTTGTAGATCAACTGCGCGCCTTTCCCATAGACTACAGCGTCGCCCCACCTGCCATTTTGAATTTACTCCTCAAAGAACCCGAGAAGATGGCGGGTGTTAATTTGACTCGTCTCAAACGGATCGGTTCGGGCGGCGGCCCTCTGACAGAGTGGATGATGACGGAGATGAAGAAAAAATTTGACATCGAGGTGGTCAATTATTTTGGCTCCAACGAAGGTGCAGCGCTTAGCAGCACGCCGCTCGACATGCCAGACTGTGGGCAACGCGCCTTGTATTTTCCAAGAATGGGCGTGCCCCAATTCAATTGGAAGATGGATATTGCGCAAAAAATTCAAACTCGGCTGGTCGACATTGATACCCAAGAAGACATCACAGAAAGTGGTCGTCTGGGAGAGCTTCGCTTCAAGGGCCCCACTATTTTCAGCGGCTATTTCAAGTCGCCCGAACTGACCCACAAAGCTTTCGATGCGCAAGGCTTTTATTGCACCGGCGACTTGTTTGAAATAGCAGGCGATCAAGGTCAATATTACCGTTTTGCTGGCCGACACAAAGACATCGTCATTCGCGGTGGCATGAACATTTCCTCTGAAGAAATTGAAAACTTACTCATGAGCCATGCTGATGTCCGCGATGCGGCTGTCATTGGACTGCCCGATGCCATCATGGGAGAACGGGTCTGTGCTGTGGTGGTTCAACAGCCCAATGCAACTTTGACATTGCCCCGCTTGATTGAGCACCTGCGCAATGTCAAAGAAGTGGCCGCCTACAAATGGCCCGAATCCCTGATCTTGGTCGAAGAACTGCCTCGCAATCCCGTGGGCAAAGTCTTAAAACGAGAACTACGAGACCGTTATGCGCAAGCCGTCTTGAAAGACAGCGCTACCAAGGAGTCAACGCATTGAAGCCCGCCCTCTTACTTATTCCCGGCATGCTCAACGATGCCAGCGTTTGGCAGCACGTTCTGCCATTGCTGCCACCAACTTGGACTGTTCGCATTGCCGATGTGCTCACGCAAGATAGCATTGCAGACATGGCTGCAGATGCTTGGAAACTGATGGCCGATTTGGATAAAGATCAGCCTCTCATCGTCGCAGGCTTTTCCATGGGCGGCTACGTGGCCATCGACATGCTTGCCCATGACTCAGGGCGCATCCATGCAGCGGCCTTGTTGTCTACCTCGGTACTTCCGGAAACGCAAGAAAGCAGCGTCACCAGAGAAAAAACAATTGCGGCCATGCAAGCCAATTTCCCCAAGGTGGTGGATGGCATCTTGAAATTCAATACGCACGAAGCACCTCAAGCTGTCATTGATGAATTGCGTGAAATGCAATTAAAAATTGGGAGCGAAAAAGCTGTTCGACAAATTCAAGCGCTGATGGGCCGAACCGATCATCGCGCCAAGCTTTCAACACTTCGTTTGCCCGTTGCCTTGATGTGCGGAGAACACGACAGAGTCACTCCGCCAGAATTAACCCGGCACATTCAAGCATGCATGCCTCACGCTAGCACCACCTGGGTCCCTACCGGACACATGCTGCCTGTTCAAACGCCTGCAGCTGTATCCCAATGCCTAGTCTCTCTCTGGGAATCTACCTTGTCTTCTTAATTTTGGAGAAACACATGCGCCGAAACTTCAATTCAAAATTCATCAGCCTGATGTTGTGTTTGCTGCCGACCTGGGCAATGGCTCAGACATTCCCTGATCGGCCCATCAAGGTGGTGGTGCCATTTGCACCCGGCAACACCTTGGACAATGCGCTGCGACAAGTGGCAGAAGAGTTTAAGAAAAACACAGGCCAAGCCATTGTGGTTGAAAACAAACCTGGTGGTTCGGGCATCATTGCCGCACAAGCCGTCATGCAGGCACCAGCCGATGGCTATACGCTGTTGCTGTCCAACACCAGCATGCTCACCATCAATCCATACACCTTTTCCAAACTACCCTACGACCCAGAAAAAAGTTACAAACCTGTCACTGGATTTTTAGGTGCGTCCTTGGTCTTGGCAGTCAATGCCGCCAATGTGCCTGCCAACAATGTGAAAGATTTTGTAACATGGGCCAAAGCGCAGAGTGGTGGTGTGTCGTTTGCTTCATTTACAGCAGGTAACTCATCTCACTTTGCAGGCGTCATCATGAACCAGCGCGCTGGCTTAAACATGGTCCATGTACCCTTCAATGGCACGCCTCCTGCGGTTCAAAACTTGGTCGGTGGTCAAGTGCATGCCGCATTCCTGCCTTTGCTCGCTGTTCGGCCCCATGTCGAGTCGGGAAAGGTCAAAGTATTGGCAGTGTCCAGTCCACAACGCTCACCGCTCATGCCCAACGTAGGTACCTTCACCGAGCAAGGCTTGCCCGATCTTGAGATTTATATTTGGTCAGGCTTGTCTGCGCCCGCCAACACACCCGACGCCGTGATCAACAAGCTTCATGCAGAATTTACGAAGGTTTTAAAGTCTCAAGTGATCATCGACAAATGGCGTGAAAACGATTTTGAACCATTGCCATTTACACCTGCAGAGTTTCAAAATTTCACACGCAAAGATGCCAAACGCTGGCAAGAAGCTGTCAAGATCTCCGGCTTTAAGGCTGCTGAATAAAGACTACAAGCAGGAAAACTTTAAAGCGGCAACTTCCTTGGACAAATCAGCCGCCCATTCACGGCGGCTTCTTCCATTGGCAGATTGAATTTCACCGAATTGCACAACTGCTTTCAAGCCTTGTGCATTCAGTGTTCGCCAGATTGAACCCACCAAAGTGTCTTCACCCACAAATTTGGCTGCCATCGATATCGCATTGGTTTGAGCGTCTACAAACTGAAGTGCCAAAGGCTGGACAGGCGCATCCGCATCGATCGCAGACTGAATGAGGTTGGCATGAAACGGCAACATGCCAATGCCGTCGCCCGTTGTACCTTCAGGAAAAACAGCCAGTACGTCACCGTCCTTCAAAGCACGGGCCATCTCTTTCACCATGCGCATGGCATCTTTGCGGTTCTCACGCTCAATGTACAGCGTACCTGCACCGGTGGCCAAGGTGCCAATCAAGGGCCACTCGCGAAGTTCTGATTTAGATACAAATCGGCAATGGCGGGTGGCGTGAATGACCACAATGTCGAGCCATGAAATGTGATTGCTCACCAACAAGGTGGGACCTGCGATGACCGGCTGACCTCGCACTTCTAGCTCAATGTCCCAAATGCGCAAGAGCTGCGTCGCCCACACTTGCACGCGGGCTTCACGCTGCTGCGGATTGAGTTGCGGAAACCGAAAATAAATGGTGAACCATCCCACCAACACGTGCCAAATGCCACGCAACAGTTTGAACAGAACAAGCATGCTTAGGCTTGATAAGCCACTTGTCCGCCCACCAAGGTGAACATCACGCGGCCAGGCAAGTCGTAGCCCGAAAATGGCGTGTACTTACCTTGGCTGCGCAAGCTGTCAGCCCTTACTTGCCAATTCGCCTCAGCATCCAAAATACAAACATCAGCTTGAGCGCCCACTTTCAATTGGCCGATGTCTTTACCCAACACGCGCGCGGCCTCAGAGGTCATGGTGGCAATGGCTCGGGGCAATGGCACTTTGCTGTCTTGCGACCACTTCAAAGCCAAGCTCAACAACAACTCGAGGCCAGTGGCACCAGGCGCTGCTTCTGCAAAGGGCAATGCTTTTTCATCTTCACTCACAGGGCTGTGATCGGACACCAAGGCGTCGATGGTGCCATCGGCCAAAGCAGTGCGCAACGCATCACGGTCTCGCTGTTGACGCAGTGGGGGCGAGACACGGGCGCGGCTGTCAAAGTAACCCACATCGGCATCGGTCAGGTGCAAAGAGTTGATGCTCACATCGCAGGTGACTGACAAACCTTCTGCCTTGGCTTGGCGCACCAGAGCCACGCCTGCAGCACTGCTGATGCGGCACAAATGCACGTGCGCTTTGGTGCTTTTGAGCAATTCAAAAATGGTGTGCAAGGCAATGGTTTCTGCAGCCACTGGCACGCCCGACAAACCCATGCGTGTGGCAAGGGGGCCACTGGCTGCAACGCCTTTGCCCAAATGCAATTCTTGTGGCCGTAACCACACGGTATAGCCAAAAGAATTGGCGTACTGCAAAGCGCGTTGCAGCACTTGGGTATTTTCCAACGCAACTTCGGCTTGACTGAAACCGACGCAACCCGCTTCAGTCAATTGAACCATTTCGGTCAGCACTTCGCCCTTCAAGCCGCGGGTTAATGCCCCCAAGGGCATCACATGTGAGCGCTTGAGTTTTTCAGCTTTGAAGCGGAGCATCTCAACCAAGCCAGGCTCGTCCAACACAGGATCGGTATCGGGTGGGCACACCAAACTGGTAACGCCACCGGCCACCGCAGCCGCCAATTCTGAATCGAGCATGCCTTCGTGTTCATGACCAGGCTCTTTAAGGCGCACCGACAAATCGACCAAGCCGGGCATCACAACCAGGCCCTTTGCATCAATGGTTTGTTGTGCTTGAAAATCTGCAGGCGCTTTGCCAATGGCCACAATTTTGCCGGCTGCGATGGCCACATCGGCCACGCTGTCGGTTTTGCTTTGGGGGTCGATCACACGGCCGCCTTGAATCAAAATTTTCATGGTCTTTGTTCTTTCTTCTTTTGTTTCTTCAAGCTTCATTGCCCGCCACAATGCTCATCACCGCCATGCGCACAGCAATGCCAAAGGTTACTTGCGGCAAGATGACGCTTTGCGGACCATCCACCACAGCGGAATCAATTTCTACGCCGCGGTTGATGGGCCCTGGGTGCATCACGATGGCATTGGGTTTGGCTAGTTGGAGTTTTTCGGGGGTCAGGCCAAAGCGTTTGAAATACTCTTGACTGGAGGGCAACAAGGCCCCGCTCATCCGTTCGTTTTGCAGGCGCAAGGTGATGACCACGTCGCAATCTTTGATGCCCTCTTCCAAGTTGTGAAAAACTTTCACACCCATTTGCGACATGTCAGACGGCACCAAGGTTTGCGGGCCCACCACACGCACCTCAGCGCAACCCAAAGTAGTCAGTGCATGAATGTCAGAGCGTGCCACCCGGGAGTGCAACACATCGCCCACAATGGCCACCGTGAGGTTGGCAAAATCTTTTTTGTAGTGTCGAATGGTGTACATGTCGAGCAAACCCTGCGTGGGGTGCGCGTGTCTGCCGTCACCGGCATTCACCACATGCACATGCGGCGCCACATGTTGTGCAATGAGGTAAGGCGCGCCCGACTCAGAATGGCGCACCACAAAAATGTCGGCAGCCATGGCCGACAAATTGGCGATGGTGTCGAGCAGTGATTCACCCTTGGAGGCCGAAGAGCGCGCAATGTCGAGATTGATCACATCGGCCGACAAACGTGTGGCAGCAATTTCAAAGGTGGTGCGTGTGCGTGTGCTGTTTTCAAAGAACAAATTGAAGACGCTTTTGCCGCGCAACAAGGGAACTTTTTTCACTTCGCGGTCACTGACGCTGACAAAGTTAGCGGCTGTGTCCAAAATATGCGTGAGGATGTCGCGCGACAATCCTTCTGTAGACAGCAAGTGAATCAGCTCACCATTTTTATTGAGTTGGGGATTGCGTTTGTAGAGCATTGTTATTTTTTCCCTGCTGTGCTGTTTTTATCTTCAACTTCAAAGCTGAAAGCGCCATTTTCTAACCGCGCCAGCGCGAGTGACTGCGTGTGCGGCAGCGTCATGCGTGCGGCTGCATAGTCAGCCTGAATGGGCAACTGGCGGCCACCCCGATCGACCAACACGGCTAACCTGACCGATGCAGGCCGACCATAATCAAACAGCTCATTGATGACGGCACGAATGGTGCGGCCGGTGTACAAAACATCGTCCAAGATCAACACATCTGCGCCTTGAATTTCAAAGGGCAAGCTGGTTTGGCCGCCCGCCGACAAACCGCGCTGCGCAAAATCATCGCGGTGCATGGCAGACGAAATGCTGCCGTGTTTGCCACTCAATCCCAAATCTTTTTGCAGGCGCTCGGCCAACCAAGCACCACCCGAGGTAATGCCAACCAAACGTGTTTCTGAGGTGCACATGGCACGCACACCTTGCAAGAGTTCGCCATACAGCGCCTCCGCATTCAAAGCCAATGCACTCAAGGCAGACTCCTTAAAAATTGTTCCAAAATAATGCAAGCCGACGCAGCGTCGGCATCTTTAGCGCCATTCGAAATGGCCTCTGTGGTGCTGTAGCGCTCATCGACTTCGTACACATTTAAACCAAAGCGGCCACGAAGTTGACGCGCAAACTTTTGTGCGCGCAAGGTGTTTTCATGCGATGCCCCATCGGGGTGAAAAGGCACACCCACCACCAAGGCGTCGGGCGTCCACTCTTTGATGCGTTTTTCAATTTGTGCAAATCGGGCATCGCCCTCTGCCACCACGGTGGCTTGGGGGGTGGCCTGACGCAGCATGCGGTTGCCGACCGCCACACCTGTGCGCTTCATGCCAAAATCAAAAGCCAAAAAACTCTGCTGCGACGCAGGCACAGAGAGCGCCTGGTTTAGATTCATGCGTGGCCCACCACGGTGGACAGCATCCAGGGCTGCAAGCCCAAGATTGCCAAGGCTTTTTCGTACCGCTGCTCGATGGGGGTGTCAAAAATAACACTTGGGTCGGCTTCAACCGTGAGCCAACTGTTTTCACCAATTTCTGACTCGAGTTGGCCTTCGCCCCAAGAGGCATAGCCCAAGGTCACAAGGACGCGTTTGGGACCAGAACCATTGGCCATGGCTTCCAAAATATCCTTGGAAGTGGTCATGGCCAAGCCGCCCGGCACACTCAAGGTGGAGGCATAAATGGAGTTGTTTTTTGTGCCAGCTTCTGGGCTGGGTTCGGCCTTGATGTCTTCAGAAGGTTCTGAGTCCAAGGAATCGGCCTCTAGCATGGGTTCGTGCAAAACAAATCCGCGCTCAGTTTGGACGGGGCCACCTTGCAATACATTGGATTGCAATAGGTCCTCTCGGTGAAGGGTCAACTCGACTTTTTCAAACAAATGCTTCAGACTGAGATCGCCGGGCTTGTTGATGATCAAGCCCATGGCACCTCGCTCAGAGTGCTCGCACAAATACACCACACTCTTGGCAAATACAGGATCCTCCAAACCGGGCATGGCAATCAAAAAATGATGCGAAAGCTGAGTGGAGGCAAAATCGGCAGACATGTCCCAATTTTAACGGCCTCTAACCCATGCACAAACCCTTTTCTACCGGCTTGGTCTGGTTTCGACGCGATTTACGTGTGGCAGACAACGCCGCCCTGTTCCACGCCCTCAAAAATTGCAACAAAGTGCATTGCGCCTTTGTCTTTGACACAGACATTCTTGAAAAGCTACCCACCAAAGACCGCCGGGTGGCCTTCATTCGAGAATCTTTGGTCGAATTGCACACGCTGATCCAGCAAACTGCCCTCAATGCAGGCTTAGAAGCCAAGGTGGCTGACCAAACCGGTCTCATAGTGGTCCATGGCCCCGCCCTCAAAGAAATTGCCCAATTGGCCAAGCATTTGGAAGTCCAGGCCGTCTTTGCCAACCACGACGATGAGCCTGCAGCCCTGGCCCGGGATGCTCAAGTCAGGGGTGCATTGGCCAATGCGGGGGTTGCTTTCCATACCTACAAAGACCATGTGGTTTTTGAACGCCAAGAAGTTCTGACCTTAGCGGGCAACCCTTACACCGTCTTCACACCCTACAAAAACGCCTGGCTCAAAAAAATCCAGCCCCAAGACTTGGCGCCCCACCCTGTCGAGGCGCATGCGGCAGCGCTGGCCCCTCGGCCCAAAGCCTATCAACTGCCCGTACCCACCCTGCCCGACATTGGCTTTGAGCCCATTGACCTCAATGCCCTTCATTACAAATCGGGGGTGTCTGGCGCACAAGTTTTGCTTGAAGACTTCTTGCACCGCATCGACCGCTACGAAGAAACCCGCAACTTTCCTGCGGTCAAGGGGCCTAGCTATTTGAGTGTTCACTTGCGCTTTGGCACTGTGTCCATTCGCCAATTGGCCCATGAGGCCTGGGGCCGATACAAAAGCAGCGAGGGTGCCAGTGTGTGGTTGTCCGAGCTTATTTGGCGCGACTTTTATGCCCAAATTTTGGC
>CANKXC010000012.1 GCA_947487355.1 Comamonadaceae bacterium
TCACGCATGTTGATTCTATTGTCACCCGCTAAATCGCTGGATTACGAAACGCCAGTTGAAGGCATTTCGCACACGCAACCCCAGTTTGTCAGCCAATCTGCACAATTGATTGAGGTGTTGAAAACGCAATCGCCTGTACAAATTGCCTCGCTGATGGACTTAAGTGACAATTTGGCCGCCTTGAATGTGGCGCGGTACGAAGCATGGCGCCCTAAGTTCACGGCCAAGAACTCAAAGCAAGCCATCTTTGCCTTCAATGGGGATGTGTACGACGGCCTGGATGCCAAAACCTTGAAAAACAAAGACCTCGATTGGGCTCAAGAACATGTTTGCATTTTGAGTGGCTTGTATGGCGTTTTAAGACCCCTGGACTGGATGCAAGCCTATCGTTTGGAAATGGGTACGGCTTTGGCCAATTCACGTGGCAAAAATCTCTACCAATTTTGGGACACCAGCATTGCGGCCTATCTCAACGACAGGTTGAGCAAAGACAAAGTACCCGTCGTCGTCAACTTGGCATCCCAAGAGTATTTCAAAGCGGTCGATACCAAAGTGCTAAAGGCGCGCATCATTGAATGTGTGTTTGAAGACTACAAGGGCGGCAAATACAAAGTGATCAGTTTCTTTGCCAAACGTGCACGTGGCTTGTTGGCTCGCTATGCCATTCAAAAGCAAATTAAAAATCCAGAAAAACTCAAAGAATTCAATTCAGACGGCTATGGCTTTGTGGCTGATGCGTCTAGCGAAAATCGATGGGTGTTTCGGCGTCGAGAAAAAGGTGTTGCATGAACCAGCCAGAACAATCACAACTGGGCAAGAACAGCGCCTATGTTGACCAATACGATGCCTCTTTGTTGTTTCCCATTCCGCGCGCAGTCAAGCGCGAAGAGTTGGGAATTCAAGGTGCCCCCATCTTTTTTGGCGCAGACCTGTGGACAGCGTTTGAGTTGTCTTGGCTCAATTTAAAAGGCAAGCCACAAGTGGCCATCGCGCATGTGATGGTCCCCGCCGAAAGCACGCACATCATTGAAAGCAAATCTTTCAAGTTGTACTTGAACAGCTTTAACGCCACCCGCTTTGTCGATGTGCAAGCGGTTCGTGATTGCATGCGTGAAGACATCGATCAGGCTTTGTGGCATGGCGGTCAAATCAAGTCGCGCTGTGGTGTCAAAATTATTTTGGCAGAAGACTTTGACAAAGAGCCCGTACACGAACTCAACGGCCTCAACCTAGACCGCATGGACATTGAATGCTCGCAATATCAACCTGCGCCTGAGTTGCTCTCAGCGGCGCACGATGAAGCGCCCGTGTCCGAAACATTGGTTAGCCATTTGCTTAAAAGCAACTGCTTGGTGACAGGCCAACCTGATTGGGGCAGTGTACAAATCACTTATTCTGGCGCCCATATTGACCAAGCAGGTTTGTTGCAGTACATCGTGAGTTTTCGCAATCACAATGAATTTCACGAGCAATGCGTTGAGCGTATCTTTATGGACATTTGGACACGCTGCAAGCCGCTCAAATTAAGCGTCTATGCACGCTACACGCGCCGTGGGGGCTTGGACATAAACCCTTGGCGTACCAGCCATCCCCAAACGCCACCGCCCAATGTTCGCACTGCCAGACAGTAAACCTGGACCCTGCATCAAGACCAGATTTGCCAGAGCGGACCTCGCTTCAACCTAAAGATTTAAAAGCTTTGAGAGGAGCCAGTGGTGGAAAGTTGGCGGGACGCTTTTCTTTGGCTGCCTCCAGAGCTTCGCGAATATGGGCGTTGCTCCAAATAGCGCCTTGAAGCCAACCCATTTGTCGCAGACTGTCTTCCACGCTGTGATCGCGCGCATAGTTGAGGGCTTGTTTGGTACCCCAAATGGCCACAGGTGGCTTGTTGGCCATTTCTTTGGCGCAAGCCAGTGCGCCGGCCACCATGGCCTCTTGCGTTTCAAAAATTTGGGTGACCAAGCCATGATTCAAGGCATTGGCAGCGCTAAGCCGTCGACCTGTATAGGCCAGCTCCTTGACCAGGCCCATCGGAAGTAATTTGGGCAATCGTTGCAGTGTGCCCACATCGGCCACCATGCCAATGTTGATTTCTTGAACACAGAAAAAAGCATCTTGCGTGGCATAGCGAATGCAGCAGGCCGTGACCATGTCGACTGCGCCGCCAATACAGCCGCCCTGAATGGCGGCAATGACGGGCATGCGCAAAGTTTCCAACAACGTGAAGGTTGATTGCATGTCTGTCAGAGAATCGAAAATGGCAGCGCGCCCTTCAGGACTGTTGTCATCCATCGAAATGGCGCCAGAAAAAGTTTCAAGGGCCATGCCTGCAGAAAAGTGTTTGCCAGTGCTTGAGATCACCAAAGCTCTGGCAAGTCCTTCTTCATTCAATTGAAGCAAAACTGTGTCCAATTCACGCCAAAAAGTGGGGTGCATGGTATTTAGCGATTCGGGCTTGTTCAGCACCAAATGCGCAACATGTTCATTCATCGTCAGAGAAAAGCAATTGAGTTTGTCCATGGGGATTGGCCTCTTGAATAACAGGGGGTGTGGCATTGTGTGAACTGTAGCTTGCGCTGTGCTCGGGTGCTGTCCCGTGCTTGACCAATGAACCCACACGCACACCCAGCAACCTGAGCTTGCGTGTCAGGTCGACACGTTTTAAACAAAGACCTGCAAATTTTCTGATTTCGGCCGCATCTTGTGTATAAAAAGTCAGCGTTTGATCGCGCGTTACACTTTTGAAATTGTCATAGCGCAGTTTGATGCCAATGGTTTTGCCGTCATAGCCCTTGCGCTTTAAATCGGCAGCCAATTGCTGACAAAGTCGGGTAAACACTTTGCCCAGGGCTTCTTTGTCGCGCACAGCATGCAGATCTGTTTCAAAGGTGGTTTCTCGGCTGATGCTGACAGGTTCGCTTTCGGTGCTGATTGGTCGATCATCTCGGCCCCATGCTGCTTCATGAAGCCATGCGCCATACACTTTGCCAAAATGCATTTGCAGCCATGGCAATTCACAAGCGGCCAACTGGCCGATGGTTTCAATACCGTGTTGCTTGAGTTTTTCATCAGCCTTAGGACCTACGCCATTGATTTTGCGGCAGCTCAAAGGCCAGATGGCCGTTTGCAAATCATCTTCATGCACGATGGAGATGCCGTTGGGCTTGTTGAACTCGCTGGCCATCTTGGCAATCAATTTGTTGGGGGCAACGCCCACCGAGCAAGTCAGACCCGTCGCTTCAAAAATACATTTTTGAATGAGCCTCGCCAAAACCCTGCCGCCTTCGCGTTGTCCGCCAGGGACTTCTGTGAAATCGATGTACACCTCGTCGACGCCGCGGTCTTCCATGAGCGGTGCAATGTCGGTAATGATGCCTTTGAAGACTTTGGAGTAGTGTCGGTATTGGTCAAAATCTACGGGCAACAAAATGGCTTGTGGGCATAACTTGGCCGCTTTCATCAACCCCATGGCCGAGCCAATGCCAAATTGACGCGCGGCATATGTAGCCGTGGTAATCACGCCTCGGCCTGTGTAGCCTTCAATGCGCGGGAAAAAGTCGATGGGTATTTCGGACAAATTGTCGGCTGACCATTCGTAGTCTGGATGCGCTTCACGAAGACGTCCCAACAAGTCATCTTCTTTGCGCCGTCCGCCGCCAATCACGACAGGCAAGCCCTTAAGTTGGGGATAGCGCAACAGCTCGACGGACGCGTAAAAAGCGTCCATGTCGAGGTGGGCAATTCTTCGTTTGAGTGATGTGTTTTGCGTCACAAACTCAAATTGGAAGTAAGCGTGTTATTGAGGAAAGGTACCAGGCAACAAGATACTCTTGTCGACAGTGTCCATTTGGGTTCGGCCACAAAATGCCATGGTCAAATCAAGCTCGTTGTGAATGATTTGCAGCGCCTTTTCTACGCCGGGCTGTCCCATGGCGCCCAAACCATATAAAAATGCGCGGCCAATGTAGGTACCATGTGCCCCCAAGGCCCGCGCTTTGAGCACATCTTGGCCGCTCCGAATGCCGCCGTCCATGTGCACTTCAATTTGTTTGCCCACGGCATCCACAATGGCTGGCAGGGCTTCAATGCTGCTTTGGGCACCATCGAGTTGACGTCCGCCATGGTTGCTCACAATCATGGCATCGGCGCCACTTTCAACCGCCAAGCGCGCGTCTTCCACATCTTGAATACCCTTCAAGATGATTTTGCCGCCCCAACGTTTTTTGATCCATTCCACATCGCCCCAATTGAGTCGGGGATCGAACTGTTGTGCAGTCCAAGCAGACAAAGAGCCCATGTTTTCAACGCCCTTGACGTGCCCCACGATATTGCCAAACTCACGCCGTGAGGTGCCCAACATGCCTAAGGCCCAACGCGGCTTGGTGGCAATGTTCAAAATATTGGGAATGGTGAGCTTGGGTGGAGCCGACAGACCGTTTTTCAAATCTTTGTGGCGTTGCCCCAAGATTTGCAAATCCAAAGTAATGACAAGGGCAGAGCAGTTGGCGGCACGAGCGCGCTCAATGAGTCGCTCAATGAAGTCGCGGTCACGCATGACATACAACTGGAACCAGAAGGGGTGGCCATCGGTCCCTTTGGACACATCTTCAATGGAGCAAATGCTCATGGTGGACAGGGTGAATGGCACACCAAATTTTTTGGCTGCCCGTGCTGCCAAAATTTCACCATCGGCATGCTGCATGCCTGTCAAGCCAGTGGGGGCAATGGCCACGGGCATGGCCACTTTTTGGCCAATCATGGTGGTGGCCGTACTGCGACCTTCCATGTTGACTGCCACACGTTGGCGCAACTTGATTTTTTGGAAATCACTTTCGTTGGCGCGGTAAGTGCTTTCTGTCCAAGAGCCGCTGTCGGCATAGTCGTAGAACATACGGGGGACGCGCTTTTTTGCCAACAAACGCAACTCTTCAATGGTGGTGATCACGGACATTTTTGATTTCCAATTCTTTTGGTTTTACCGAGCGTGCAGAAGTTTCAAATGATCAGCTGCAACTTACACTGCCGCAACCCGACATGGTGACGTTTTTGATGATGGATGGATCGGCCAGGGTTTCTGTTTCGCTGTCAAAGTTGACCGATTTCAAATGCTGGGCCAAGCCTGCGTCCATGGTGGCGGCATGCTGTGGAAACCACTCAACCAATGCCTCCGCCAAGCGTGAAATGATTTCTTGGTTGCCTTGCACATAATGTGTTTCGACAGCGCGCATGGTTTCCAAAATGGTGGCGTGTTGGCCTGCATGGCAATTGTCTTCACTGAAGCCAGTGGCCACCATCCAGCGATCTTCTTGTGCAAAGTGCTCTACGGTGTGATTGAGAAACTCGCGGTACAAGTTGAGTTGCTCGGTTGGGGGTGTCTTTAGCAAGGCATTGAGCATGGTCACAAACTCTTCGTGTGTGCTGTCCATGCGTTCATCGCCTGTGTGCAAATTGGCGGACCAATCTAGACCTGCTGCAAATGGCGACACAGTACCTTGTTCGATTTGAGTTGCTTCCATCACAAAACCTTTTAAAAATTCAGGCGCGCATGGTGCCGCGCAATTTGTTGACGAATTTGACTTGGGGCCGTGCCGCCCAATGTGTTGCGCGCATTCAGGGAGCCCACCAAGCTTAAGCACTCAAACACATCCGCTTGGATGGCCGGATTGAATTGCTGTAGGGTGGCCAAGGGCAGTTCACTCAAGTCAAGGTTTTGGGTTTGCGCCGTTTTGACAGCATGCGCCACCACCTCGTGGGCATCACGGAATGGCAAACCTATTTTGACCAAGTAGTCGGCCAAGTCGGTGGCCGTGGCATAACCTTTTTTGGTGGCTGCTTCCATGGCTTCGGCGTTGACAGTAATGCCACCTTCTTTTGTGCCGGTCTGCGCATTGGTTTGACCGCCAATCATTTCGCTGAAGATACGCAAGGTGTCTTTCAAGGTGTCGACAGTGTCAAACAAAGGCTCTTTGTCTTCTTGATTGTCTTTGTTGTAGGCCAGGGGCTGGCCTTTCATTAAAGTGATCAGGCCCATGAGGTGGCCCACCACCCGGCCTGTTTTGCCGCGTGCCAATTCCGGTACGTCGGGATTTTTCTTTTGCGGCATGATGGAACTGCCTGTGGTGAAGCGGTCGGCAATTTTGACAAAGCCAAAGTTTTGGCTCATCCACAAAATGAGTTCTTCGCTTAAGCGGCTGATGTGCACCATGCACAAAGAAGCCGCCGCAGTAAATTCAATGGCAAAGTCGCGGTCGCTCACACCGTCCAAACTGTTTTGGCAAACACAGGCGTTGCCTTGCTCGTCTACCATGCCAAGACTTTTGGCCACGCGCTCGCGGTCGAGTGGGTAAGTGGTGCCGGCCAATGCGGCAGAACCCAAAGGCAAGCGGTTGGTGCGGCGACGTACATCGGCCATACGTTCTGCATCGCGTGCAAACATCTCAACATAGGCCAATAAGTGATGCGCAAAGCTCACCGGTTGGGCTACTTGTAAATGTGTAAAACCTGGCAGGATCACGTCGACATGGCGCTCAGCCACTTCAATCAATGATTTTTGAAGGTCATTGAGCAAACCACCAATCAGATCTATTTCGCTGACCAACCAAAGGCGCACATCGGTGGCCACTTGGTCGTTGCGGCTACGACCTGTGTGCAGACGCTTGCCTGCGTCACCAACAATTTGCGTGAGGCGTGCTTCGATGTTCAGGTGCACATCTTCCAAGTCCAATTTCCAGTCAAACTGACCTTTGGAAATTTCTTCCGTAATTTGTGCCATGCCGCGCTGGATGTCGGCATAGTCTTGGGTGCTGATAATTTTTTGGGCAGCCAGCATCTCTGCGTGCGCCAAACTGCCCTGAATGTCCGATTGCCACAAACGCTTGTCGAAGAAGACGCTAGAGGTGTAGCGCTTGACCAGATCACTCATGGGTTCGGAAAACAAGGCCGACCAGGCCTGGGACTTTTGATCGAATTGGTTTTTTGACATTCCCCGATTTTATCGGGTTGGCAAGCATCAACAACCCGAGGTAAGCCCTCAAATCTGACAGATTTGACCGAAATAACCCTTCCGGACTTCCTATCCCGTATTCCTCAAGCCGGCAGCAATCCCATTGATCGACAAATGAATACCCATTTGGACACGTTCGTCCGCCTTGCCTTGTCGATATCGGCGAATTAACTCGACCTGCAAATGATGCAAGGGATCGATGTACGGGAAACGGTGGCGAATGGAGCGAGCCAAGGCTGGATTGTGTTCAAGTCGGTGCTTGTCACCGGTAATGAGGCTTAAGACATGCGCGGTTCGGTGCCACTCAGCTTCGATGGTGCTGAATATCTTCTTGCGCATTTTGGCATCGGTTACCAATTCGCTGTAGCGGGACGCCAAGGCCAAGTCGCTTTTGGCCAAGACCATGTCCATGTTGGACAGCAAAGTCTTAAAAAACGGCCATTGTTTGACCATTTTCTGTAAAAGTACCAATGCGGCTTTACTTTCTTTGTCCGTTGCTTGATTGAGAAAGTTTTCAACGGCTGAGCCAAACCCATACCAACCTGGCAAAGTTAAACGACATTGGCCCCAACTAAAGCCCCAAGGGATTGCTCGCAAATCTTCAATTTGTTGATTTGCTTTGCGCGATGCTGGGCGTGAACCAATGTTGAGTTCGGCAATTTCTCGGATGGGCGTTGCGCTGAAAAAGTAGTCGTTGAAGCCGGGTGTTTCATACACCAAACTGCGATAAGCATCCATGCTGGCTTGAGACAACTTGGCTGCAGTTTCCAAGAAGTTACGGGGTGCGGTCTTGGTAGGCTGGAGCAAAGTGGCTTCCAATGTGGCGGCCACCAATGTTTCCAAATTGCGCCGCCCAATTTCGGGATTGGCATATTTGGAGCCAATGACTTCGCCTTGTTCGGTTAGTCGAATCTGACCTCTTACCGTACCTGGCGGCTGCGCCAAAATGGCTTGGTAGCTTGGTCCACCGCCACGCCCAACGGTGCCGCCGCGACCATGGAACATGCGCAGTTGAATGTTGTGGCTGTTGGCCAGTCGATCGAAGTCTTCCACCAAAGCCACTTCGGCACGGTACAGCTCCCAGTTGCTGGTGAAGATGCCGCCGTCTTTGTTGGAATCGGAGTAACCCAGCATGATGTCTTGTTCTGCGCCTGAGCGTTGAACCATTTGGGCGATGCCAGGCAGGGTATAAAACTCGCGCATGATGAGCGCTGAATTTCGAAGGTCTTCAATCGTTTCAAACAAGGGCACCACAATCAGGTCGGCCACCGCTTGCGCATCCAAGGTGCCACGCATGAGCCCCACTTCTTTTTGCAATAACAACACTTCCAGCAGGTCACTGACGGTTTCGGTGTGGCTAATGATGTAGTGGCGAATTGCTTCCGCGCCAAAGGCTTTACGCGAGGCGAGTGCAGTTTCAAAAATAGCCAACTCGGCCTGTGTGTGAATGGAATAATCAGCGCCAGGAATTCTGAGCGGCCGTGCATCGTTCAAAAGCTCCAAAAGAATGGCACGCTTATTGATTTCCTCAAGATCGCCATAATTGTTTTCGATGCGCGCCGTTGCCAATAATTCTGCAACGACTTTTTGATGTTGGTCTGAGCTTTGTCGCAAATCGACTGTGGCCAAGTGAAAGCCAAAAACTTCAACAGCGCGAATAAGTGGCGTGAGCCTTTGCCTTGCCAGGTCGTGTGCCTGATGACTTTTCAATGAACTTTCAATGGTTCGAAGATCTGCCAAAAACTCAAGTGAATCTGGGTACGGGTTTTGAGGCGTCACCGCATGTCTAGCGGCATCGCCACCTGTCAATAATTTCAAAGTAGCCGCAAGCCTTGCATACATGCCGGTAAGGGCACGCCGATAAGGTTCATCCATGCGGTGCGCATTGGTGTCGGGTGAGCGCTCAGCCAGAGCTTGCATCGCGGGCGGGAAATTCACCAACATGGCTGATAAAGACAATTCGCTGCCCAAATAATGAACTTCAGTAAGGTAATACCTCAAGGCAACTTCGGCTTGGCGCTTTAAGGCATGTGCGAGTGTTTGTGCATTGACGTTGGGGTTGCCATCGCGATCGCCGCCAATCCATTGACCCATTCGAAGAAAAGGTGCAACGGGATGGGTGCCTAGCGAGTCTTCCAAAGATGCATAAATTTTGGGAATTTGTCGTAAAAAAGTTGATTCGTAGTAGCTCAACGAGTTTTCAATTTCATCGGCCACAGTCAGTTTTGAAAATCGAAGCAAGCGGGTTTGCCAAAGTTGCATGACTCGCGCACGAATACGTTGCTCGTTGCTTGCTAACTCTTTGGGCGTGAGTGCGTCTTTGTTGGCATTCACGGCCGCTGCACGTGCTTTGATTTCGTCCCGTTCATTCAATAAATTGGCAATGTCCCGCTCCGCGCCCAAAATACTTTGCCTTTGGACTTCAGTGGGGTGCGCCGTCAAGACGGGTGAAACAAAGCTGTTGGCCAAAGTTTGTGAGATGACTTTGGGTGTAATGCCTGCCCAGCGCAACCGTTGTAAGGCCACTTCAATGCTGCCTTCTTGGGTATCGCCAATGCGCTCATGAAAAGCGCGGCGCCTAATGTGGTGACGGTCTTCTGCCAAATTGGCCAAGTGACTGAAATAGGTGAATCCGCGAATGACCATGACCGCTTGGTCGCCGGCCAAGCTTTTGAGTAACTTCTTTAAAGCCCGGTCAGCTTCGTGATCGGCATCTCGTCTGAATGTGACAGACAGTTTGCGAATATTTTCAATCAATTCGTATATTTCAGCCCCTTCTTGTTGACGAATGACATCCCCAAGAAGGCGTCCTAAAAGTCGAATGTCTTCAACCAAGGGGCGTTCGTTGTCGCGTGAATTGCGTTTCAGGGGAGGGATGGTCACTTTTGGCATGTCAGGCTCGGGTTTAAGGCTCATTGCATGCTAGCATTTGTACAGCTTCAAAAATTACCAAGAGGTTACTGGTTTGAACCCTACTTCAGCACCCAATTTGCAGCGTCCTATCGTCATTGCCACACGCGAAAGTCGTCTGGCCATGTGGCAGGCAGAGCATGTTCAGTCCATCTTGCAGGCGCGTGGCTATACCGTTGAGCTTCTGGGCATGACCACCCAAGGCGACCAAATTTTGGACCGCAGCCTCAGCAAAGTTGGCGGCAAAGGTTTATTTGTCAAAGAGTTAGAGGTCGCGTTGGCTGAAGGTCGCGCTGACATCGCCGTTCACTCTCTCAAAGATGTCCCCATGGACATGCCCGAGGGCTTTGAGTTGGCCTGTGTCATGGAAAGAGAAGACCCCAGAGACGCTTGGGTCTCGTCGCACTATCCAACCCTGATGGATTTGCCGCAAGGCGCTGTGGTGGGCACCTCCAGTTTGCGCCGAACCGTGTTGCTTCGTGCTCTGCGCCCCGATTTGAAAATTGAACCCTTGCGAGGCAATTTAGACACCCGCTTGCGAAAGCTTGACGAAGGCCAATATGCCGGCATTATTTTGGCGGCAGCTGGTTTAAAGCGTCTCAAGATGACCGAAAGAATTCGGCATATTTTCGAAACCGATCAAATGCTGCCTGCCGCCGGTCAGGGCGCATTGGGCATTGAAATTTGCGCCGGTCGAAATGACTTGGTGGAAGCGCTAAGCCCCTTGGTTCACACCACTTCCTGGTTGGCTGTGGCAGCCGAACGCGCTGTGAGTCGCGCCATGGGGGGCAGTTGCTCCATGCCACTGGCGGCGCATGCCACATTGGCAGGCCAAGTGCTCACTTTGCGTGCCGCCTGGGGCGACCCCGAAGGCGAAGCCACTTTGGTCACTGCCCAATCAAAAGGCCAAGTCGAGCACCTGGCACAAGCGGAAGCGCTCGGCTTACAAATTGCAGAAGAATTGCGCAGAGGTGGTGCGCACTGATGTGCTTTGCCATTGATCCATGACGCAGGTTCTTGTCACACGCCCCGAACAAGATGCGGCGTCTTGGGTGACATCGCTTGAAAATGCAGGTTTTGAGGCCATTCAGTTTCCTTTGCTCGATTTGAAGCCAGTACTTGGCCCACAAGATGTTGAATCTGTTTTGGAGAAAATTCGAAGCAGCCAAGCAGTCATGTTCGTGAGTGCCAATGCAGTCAGGTTTTTAGCCCAAGCCCTCAATGTGCGTCCTGAATGGATCGCCCATTTCAATGACAATGCCAGGGCTTGGTGCACTGGGCCTGGCACAGCGGCTACCTTGATTGCATGTGGTTTTCAAGAAAATCAAATTGACCAACCACATTCAGAGGCCAATCAGTTGGATTCAGAAGCTTTGTGGCAAGTTGTCCAGCAACAAGTCGGCCCTCATTTGAAAGCATTGTTCATTCGCGGGGCTGATGAAACGGGTGCCGTCGCCGGCAGAGATTGGTTGGCCAATCAACTGATCACGTTTGGGGCTCAGGTCGACGCACTGGCAGCCTACCAAAGGCAAGCCAGCCAGTTGTCAGACGATCAAATTCAACAGGTCCAGCAATGGGTTGACCAAGAAGCCATTTGGATCTTTAGCAGCTCGGCTTGTGTTCAAGCCTTGGTCAATCAGTGCCATCAGGTGCCATGGTCTAACGCCAAAGCTGTTGTGACTCACCCCAGAATAGCGGCGTTAGCGCAACAGCTTGGCTGGCGAAACGTCTCAATTGCCCCGCCAGGCATGAAAGCCATGCTGTCCTCTATAAAATCACTGGCATGAGCATCGAAAATACCCCAGAAACGCCAGCCCGTTCAAGCGCTAACTCAGGGAGCAATCTTTCGCCTGAAAAAAATGTCGACTCTGGATTGACGGCTTCTCGTCGGCCGTTTACTTTTTGGGGGCCTATGTTGTTGGCTGTCTTAGCGCTTATTTTCAGCGGCATGCTCTGGGAAAAGCTTTCTCGGATTCAGGGACAGTTGGCAAGGCAAAGCGCTGATGCCGGACAACAATCATTGGAAGCAAAAGCTTGGGCCAAACAAGCTCAAGAAACTGTCAAAGACAGCGCCGCGCGAATGGCCTTGGTCGAAACCCGTTTAGGTGAAGCAACTTTGCAGCGATCGCAGCTTGAAGATTTGATTCAATCGCTGTCTCGGTCGAGGGATGAAAATTTGGTACTCGATATCGAATCTTCATTAAGATTGGCGCAGCAACAAGCGCAATTAACCAGCAGTCTTGAACCACTTTTAGCCGCCCTTAAAACTGCGCAAAGCCGCTTGCAGCGTGCGTCAAACCCTCGGTTGGTAACTGTTCAGAGAGCCATTGATCGCGATTTGGATTTGGTCAAGACCGCTCAAATTACAGACCTGCCTGGCATGTTGTTGGTCCTGGACGAAATGGTGGCCTTGGCAGATGACTTGCCCTTGGCCAATGAGCTCGGTCGGGCAGTCAGCGCCAATGTCAAGTCGACTGAATCAAGTGCGCAAGCTGGACCCCCAACTGTTTGGTGGCAGCTTGTGCTCGATCGAGTCATGGTTGAAGCCAGAGGCCTTCTACGCGTTAGCCGAATTGACAGTCCCGAGGCTGCTTTATTGGCACCTGAGCAAGGATTTTTTCTTCGTGAAAATCTCAAGTTGAAATTGCTCAATGCGCGTTTAGGTTTGTTGGCCAGACAAAATGATGCAGCACGCAATGACTTACTCGCTGTTTCTGCGGCGCTCAAAAAGTATTTCGATCCCAACGCCAAGAAAACACAATTGGCTTTGCAATTGTTGGACAAAGCCCAGACCCTGAGCAAAGGCAATCCCATGCCTCGTCTAGATGGTTCGCTGGCGGCTTTGGCCACAGTTTCCGCTGGAAAGTAATCCAACATGCGCGCCGCTCTTTGGTTGATGAGTTTGTTTGCTGTTGCAGTTGCATCGGCACTTCTGGCTTCTAACAATGCGGGGACGGTGTCTATTTTTTGGACACCCTACCGATTCGATGTTTCATTGAACTTAGTCTTGTTTGGTTTGGTGCTCGTCCTGCTAACCTTGCATTGGGCGCAAAGAGCCTTGACGGCCCTCTTTGAATTGCCCAAGCAAGCTAAACGTTGGCGCCTGTTGCAAAAGGAGCGTGCAGCGCATACTGCTTTGCTAGAGGGTATGGCGCATTTCATGGAAGGTCGTTTTTTAAGGGCCCGTAAATCGGCAGAAGCAGTACTGGCCCGCGAAAAATCATTGGCTGAAGCAGGCGAAGTCTTGGAGCATTCAGGCGCTTTGCGAAGTGTTGCGCACATCTTGGCAGCTGAGTCTGCTCATGCTTTACAAGACAAATCAAGTCGTCAAATGCATTTGAATCTTGCGCTCCAAGAGCCCGACTCGGGACATTCAGGATTGCGCCAATCATTGATGGAGGGCAGCATGTTGCGTGCAGCCCGCTGGTCCTTGGATGATCGTGACGCCGCTGAAAGCTTGTTGTGGCTCGATCGCTTGCCACAAGGTGTTTCAAGAAGAACCTTGGCCATGCGCCTGCGTTTAAAGGCCGCCAGGTTAGCGGGTGAACCATCGCAAGCCTTGGACACGGCGTTGTTGTTGATCAAACACCGAGCGTTTACTTCGGAGGCTGCAGCAAGCATGGTGCGAAGCTTGGTCTTTGATTTGATCGCAAAAACTCACGAGCAAGGTCAAATGCAAAGACTCTGGGCTCGGTTGGGTGAGGCGCAACGCCAAACCCCCGATTTGGCAATTCAGGCGGCTCAACATTGGTTGGTCTTGAAGGGAGAACCTTCGGTTGCTCGAGCCTGGCTCAAACCCATTTGGTTAAGCCTTCAACAGGACCCTGCAAAGTTTCCAAAAGCGCAAGAGTTGAAGTTGATCCAAGCACTCGACCAAAGTTTGACCGGATCTGACAATTCAGATGAAAAGGAGTGGTTGATTGCCGTTGAGTCGGCCCAAATCGCCAATCCAAGAAATGCATTGTTGCAATACTTGGCTGGTCGGCTTTGCCAGAAGCGTCAGCTTTGGGGCAAGGCCCAAGCTTTGCTGTCTCAGGCCGCACCGATTCTCCAGGATGCCAATGTTCGTAGGCAGGCTTGGCGATCTTTGGCGGAGTTGGCTGAGCAAAGAGAAGATTTGCCAGCAGCGCTTCAGGCACTTAAGAAAGCCTCCTTAGATTAAAAAAATGGGACCCGTAGGGTCCCATTTTTATTCATGACACTGGGTTTGGCCCAGCATGTTGTCTTTAGAAGGGAAGCTTCATGTCTGACAAGTCTTTGCGAGTCTCTACCAAGATCAATGGACCTTCGTCAAAGACCACAGCTGGTGGGCGCTCTCTTGGCACATGGACCGGCTTGGGTTCGGCTGCAATGGCCGCCTGAACCTGCGCAATTTTTCCAGGGTCTGAATTAACCCATTGCAAACCAGAGCCTTCTGCCACTTGAATCAAGCTGGCCATTGGCAACTCATAGGCTTGAACCTTTGGCAGACCTGTAGGTGCTGAAGATGCAACAGTCGCTGGTGCAGTGCTGCTTGATGTGGCTTTTTGTTCAGCAGCATTTGATTGCGAGCTGACTGGGTTAGCAGATTCTGCGCTTGCCTGTTGATTACCACGGTCAAAGTACGAACGAGGTGCTGATGCGCCTTCTGAGTCAGAAGCCTCAGTGTTGCTGACTTCGGCACTTAAATTTTCAGCGGGAGCGTTGTCGTTGCTGTTGTTGCGTTCTCTGCGATCGCGACCATAACGATCGCGTGAGCGACGCTCTCTTTTCTCGGGTGCGCCTGATGTGCCATCTTGACGTTCTTCACTGGCTTGCCCAGCTTCATTTTGGCCAGCGTCAGGCGTGTCGGTATTGAATGGCATTTCAGTCTGAGCATTGCTCATGCTGCCATCATTTGCACCGGCAACATTTTGACGTCCGCCTTCGCTGCGTCGTTCACCACGTTCGCCACCACGCTCGCGGCGACCTTCACCGCGTTCGCGGCGACCCTCACCGCGAGGCGCACGATCAGAGCGAGCTTCGTTGCGAGTTTCTGTTGCACCAGACTCTTGTGATTCGACGCTCACATTTTGAGCATCGGCTGCTTGGTTAACTTGTGCGTTATCCCGACGCTCACCGCGCTCACCGCGTTGACCTGAGCGATCGTTGCGATCACCACCACGGCGATTGCCACCATTTTCACGAGGGGCGCGAGTTTCATTTGTATCGCGTTCACTGCTACGCTCAACTTTTTCATTGCGCTCAGTGGTGCCTTCGTTGCGATCATTTCGATCGCCTCTACGGCCACCACGTCCACCGCGACCGCCGCGGCGTTCACCGTTGCGTTCGCCACCTCGCTCTCCACGTTCCGTGCGCTCACCTTCTTTGGAGGTGCGCTCGCCGCGCTTACCGACATTCTTGGCAGGCTCTTCTTGGACGGCTGTCTCGCCGCCAAACAAACGTTTCAACCAGCCAAAGAAGCCACCGCTGGCTTCGGCTTTGACCTCTGCTGGCGCTTGTGGTTTTGCAGCCTTCGGCGTTTCTGGCTTGGGCACAGAAGCGGGGGCTGGTGCATCTGGCAAGACGCCCTTGATAACGGGGGTCTGTCGGTTGGTAGGCTCTTGTGAACGACGTGTGACAGTGGTCGGATCTTCCACTTCTTCGGCCATGGTGTAGCTGGCTTCGATGTTGTCCAAGCGGGGATCGTCGTGCTTCAAACGTTCCAATTTGTAATGCGGAGTTTCCAAAGATTTGTTGGGCACCAACAGCACGTTGATGCGTTGTTTCAACTCAATCTTGGCAATTTCAGGTCGCTTTTCGTTCAACAAGAATGAGGCCACTTCCACGGGCACTTGCGCGTGGACGGCGGCCGTGTTGTCCTTCATGGATTCTTCTTGAATGATTCGCAAAATCTGCAAAGCAGAGCTTTCCGTGTCGCGCACATGGCCAGATCCGCCGCAACGAGGGCAGGGGATTGAAGAGCCCTCGGACAATGCAGGCTTCAAGCGTTGGCGGCTCATTTCTAAGAGGCCAAATTTGCTGATTGAGCCAAACTGAACACGGGCTCGGTCTTGACGCAAAGCATCGCGCAGGCGGTTTTCCACTTCGCGGCGATTGCGTGACTCTTCCATGTCAATGAAGTCAATGACGATCAGGCCACCCAAATCGCGCAAGCGCATTTGGCGGGCAACTTCGTCAGCGGCTTCTAGGTTGGTGCGGGTGGCAGTCTCTTCAATGTCGCCGCCCTTGATAGCGCGGGCTGAGTTGACGTCCACAGACACCAACGCTTCGGTGTGGTCGATAACAATGGCACCGCCTGAAGGCAACTGAACCGTACGAGCGTAGGCAGATTCAATTTGATGCTCAATTTGGAAGCGGCTGAACAAAGGTGCATCGTCGCGGTAGCGCTTCACGCGGGGTGCAAACTCGGGCATCACGTGGCTCATGAATTGCTGAGCTTGTTCGTAGATGTCGTCGGTGTCGATGAGAATGTCGCCGATGTCGCTGTTGAAGTAATCGCGAATGGCGCGAATGACCAAGCTTGACTCTTGGTAAATTAGGAATGCGCCTTTGCCGCCATGGGCTGCGCCATCGATGGCAGACCACAATTTGAGCAAGTAGTTAAGGTCCCATTGCAATTCGGGCGCGCTGCGACCAATGCCGGCGGTACGGGCAATGATGGACATCCCTTTGGGATATTCCAATTGGTCCATGGCCTCTTTGAGTTCAGCACGGTCGTCGCCTTCAATACGTCGGCTGACACCACCACCACGTGGGTTGTTTGGCATCAAGACCACATAGCGACCTGCCAAGCTGATGAAGGTAGTGAGGGCAGCGCCCTTGTTGCCGCGCTCTTCTTTTTCAACTTGAACCAGGAGTTCTTGGCCTTCGCGAATGACATCATTGATGCGTGCTTGGCTAACGGGAACGCCTTCGGCAAAGTATTGGCGGGAGATTTCTTTGAATGGCAAGAAGCCGTGTCGTTCTTCGCCGTAGTCGACAAAGCAGGCCTCTAAGGAAGGCTCGACGCGAGTGACAACAGCTTTGTAGATGTTGCCTTTGCGCTGCTCGCGACCTTCAATTTCAATTTCGTAATCGAGGAGTTTTTGTCCATCGACGATGGCCAAGCGGCGTTCTTCAGCCTGCGTGGCATTGATCAGCATCCGTTTCATGATGCGTCCCTTCTTTTCAATATGTCAGCAAAACAATCCCCGCCTTTGACGGCGCTGGGAATGCATCACCGGTTTAACAACCAGCTCTCAAGGAGCCAACGGTGCCGAGACTGACGTTCGAAACGAAGGGAATTGCCAAAAGAATCCGACATTCAAGGGCGCATAAGTGTCGCTGGAATGAGGATGGGGGCGCGTGGATGTGTCGAGGCTGTGGGTGCGCGCAGGCAATAGTGTCTCGAGTGGCGCAAACAGCCACTGCAAAAAAGACAACAAAGATCCTAACAACACACTCATTTCGACTCAATCCGTTCAGGAGCTGACAAGCTACTGAATTAAAGTATTCCGTATCTGGGTTTCAAAGCATCGGTCCAACCAACAACGGGTCTGCCACTGTTGGCCCTGGCCTTCAGTCTGCAGATTTCGCTCATGGCGGCATCGAACTTACGGCGCATGTTGGTGGAGAGTGGACTAAACTCCTGTCATCAGGAATTCATTTCCATTCAAATCAACCACTTACAGCAGAACGCCGGTGAATCGCATTATAGGGCCCCAAGTCACACATTCGGCCACATCTGCCGTGACAAATACAGCCTTGGAAGTTAAATGGTTGACCGTGGACGAAGAGTCGGCAGGGCAGCGCCTGGATAATTTTTTGATCCGGCATCTCAAAGGCGTCCCCAAAACCCACGTCTACAGAATCATTCGAAGCGGTGAAGTCCGCGTGAACAAAGGCCGTGCCGCCGCCGATACCCGAATTGAGATGGGTGATGTGGTTCGCTTACCGCCGGTTCGAATTTCTGACAGGGTCGCTGAAAAAGCGGCGCGCCCTGCACCCGGCCGAGAGTTCCCTTTGTTGTTGGAAGACGACGCTTTGATGGCCATCGACAAACCCGCGGGCGTGGCCGTGCATGGTGGTTCGGGGGTGAGTTTTGGCATCATCGAGCAACTGAGGCAGGCTCGCCCTCAGGCCAAACTGCTGGAATTGGTTCACCGCTTAGACCGGGAAACCAGTGGCATATTGTTGGTAGCCAAGAAGCGCAGTGCCTTGAAACAACTGCAAGATCAGTTCCGGGAGCGTGAAACTGGAAAAACATATTTGGCCTTGGTTCAGGGTAGTTGGCCGGAGAAGTTGAAAGTTATCGACAGTTCGCTGCATAAATACCTTCTGCCAGACGGAGAGCGGCGCGTCAAAGTGACCACGCCTGAGGATCCCGATGGCATGCGGTCAATCACCTTGGTCAAGGTGTCTGAGCGTTTGAACGGCTGCACTTTGTTGGAAGTCACCATCAAAACGGGTCGAACACATCAGATTCGTGTGCATTTGGCCTCACAAGGTCACCCCATTGCTGGGGATGACAAGTACGGTGACTTCGAGTGGAACAAAACATTGAACAAGCAAGGCTTAAAGCGCATGTTTCTTCATGCTTGGCGCTTGCAATTTACCCACCCTACATCGGGTAAGCGACTTGAACTCAAATCGAACTTGCCCCCAGAGTTACAACTATTCACAAACCATGCAAAACCCAAACCTTCGACCCCGTCAGTTTGATTTAATTGCCTTTGACTGGGACGGCACCCTGTTTGATTCAACGGCCATCATTACCCGCTGCATTCAACGTGCCGTGGTGGATGTGGGCGGAAAAGAGCCGACGGTAGAGGCTGCGTCCTATGTGATTGGCATGGCGCTGAAGCAAGCTTTGGCGCATGCAGCACCCGACGTCCCTGTTGAAAAATACAAGGCATTGGGTGAACGGTACCTGCACCATTACACCGCGCACCAAAATGACTTGATACTTTTTGACGGTGTATTGCCCATGTTGGCTGAATTGAAAGCCAGACACCATTGGTTAACCGTTGCCACAGGCAAAAGTCGCAAAGGTCTGAATGAAGCTTTGCATGATGTTGAATTGAAAGGAGCCTTTGACGGCTCTCGAACGGCTGATGAAACTGCCGGCAAACCCAGCCCCTTGATGTTGCATGAATTGATGCGTGAGTTTGGGGTTGAGCCAGCGCGGACATTGATGATTGGTGACACCACCCACGATTTGCAAATGGCATTGAATGCAGGATGCGCCAGCGTTGCGGTCAGTTATGGCGCACATGAGCCTTCGGCATTTCATGCGCTGAAGCCGTTGTTCGTAGCGCATTCAGTTGCTGAATTGTGTCAGTGGTTGCTAGAGAACGCCTAACTATCTTGGATAATTTTAGAAAGTGATTCAAGCCCTGCCGACTGTCAACCGGGTGGTGCGCAATTCATTGAGGCCTATTTCATGAGCGAAGCAATTCCTTTGTGTCATTCTGCAGACCTTCAGGACAGCGGTTTGGCGGTGCCCTTTGATGTGATTTATGGCGGTCAAACCTGCCGAGCTTTTGCCATCCGCTTCAAAGGGGCAGTGCATGCCTACTTAAACAGATGCAGCCACGTGGCCATGGAAATGGACTACCAGCCCAATCGATTTTTTGATGTCAGTGGGCAGTTTCTCATTTGTGCCACCCATGGCGCCATGTATCGTCCAGAATCGGGTGCTTGTGCTGGCGGTCCTTGCAACGGTGGTTTGATTCCAATCACCTTGTCTGAGCAAGGTGGCGTGGTTCACTGGCATACTGACTTCAATTTAAAACCTTTTGAGTTCCCATGAGTTCCGAATATCCTGAATCTACTGA
>CANKXC010000013.1 GCA_947487355.1 Comamonadaceae bacterium
CGTTCTGGGCAGGGTCAAAACAGCGCCCGCCGAGACAATTCGCAGCCAGATCCTATGAAAACTTCTTTGGGCTATATTGGCGCTGATAGCTTCAGCCGGCAACGCAAAGCGCAGGGGCCGGGCGGTCGTTCAGGCGGCCCAAGGCGAAGTGGCGGTAATAGCCGCTAACGGTGTTTTGCCCTGAATGGCAAATCCTTTTCCCCCATGGGGAAACCCTAATGTCGGGTTAGAATAGTAGGCTTGCCTGAGTGCAACCAAATTTGGAAATCAAGGTTTCCAATACCTATTTTTTAAAATAAAACTGAGGAATCTCAACATGGCCATCGAACGCACACTCTCTATCATCAAGCCTGACGCTGTTGCTAAAAACGTCATTGGTCAAATCTACGCCCGCTTTGAAGCCGCTGGCCTTAAAGTTGTAGCCGCCAGAATGACCCATTTGTCACGTGGCGAAGCTGAAGCTTTTTATGCAGTTCACAAAGAGCGTCCTTTCTTCAAGGATTTGGTCGGTTTCATGATTTCCGGCCCTGTGATGATTCAAGCCCTAGAGGGTGAAGGCGCTATTTTGAAGAATCGTGACCTGATGGGCGCGACAGACCCCAAGAAAGCAGCCCCCGGCACTATCCGTGCTGATTTTGCTGACAGCATTGATGCCAATGCCGTACACGGTTCAGATGCCCCCGAAACTGCCGCCGTTGAAGTTGGTTTCTTCTTCCCCGGCATGAATGTTTATTCACGTTAATTTGAGCTGATCACTTTCAGCCCATTAACAGCGGCATTGAACTTTTTCCTTGACCGCCATGACGGCCAACCTTCTTGAATTTGACCTAGAAGGCTTGGCCGTTTTTTGTGAGAGTTTGGGCGAAAAACGGTTTCGTGCCACGCAGTTGTTTCGCTGGATTCACCAGCGAGGCATGTCCAACTTCGACGACATGTCCGACTTGGCAAAAGTCATGCGTGAAAAGCTCAAGGTGCATGCGCATGTTGCAGCTTTGCCAATACTTTCCCAGCAATTTTCTAAAGACGGCACGATCAAATGGCTGTTTGATGTTGGCGCTGGCGATGCGGTCGAAACCGTATTTATTCCTGAAGATGATCGTGGAACCTTGTGTGTTTCATCTCAAGCCGGGTGTGCTGTTGGTTGCCGTTTTTGCTCTACCGGCCACCAAGGCTTTAGCCGTAATCTCACCACCGCTGAAATACTGGCGCAACTCTGGTTTGCTGAACATTTTTTAAGACAACATTTGGGACAATCTGAACGCGTCATTTCAAACGTCGTCATGATGGGAATGGGCGAGCCGCTGCAAAATTACTCAGCGCTGATCCCTGCACTCAAGGCCATGTTAGATGACCATGGCTATGGTTTATCGCGGCGCCGCGTCACGGTTTCAACGTCTGGCGTGGTTCCCATGATGACCCGATTGTCACAAGATTGTCCCGTGGCTCTGGCGGTCTCGCTGCATGCGCCCAACAATGCTTTGCGAGACAATTTGGTTCCCTTGAATCGCAAATATCCGCTTGATGAATTGCTGGAAGAATGCACCCTTTATCTCAACAAAGCGCCCAGAGACTTCATTACCTTTGAATATTGCATGCTTAAGGGTGTCAACGATCAGCGCGCTCATGCACAAGAGTTGGTGACGCTGATTCGCAAGCATGCTGGCCATGGCTTGCGTTGCAAGTTCAACTTAATTCCCTTCAATCCATTCAAAGAATCTGGACTGTTGCGATCAGACGATGCCACCGTTGAAGAATTTGCCAGTGTGCTAATTCAGGCCGGCTTTGTGACCACCATCCGAAAAACCAGAGGCGATGACATCGACGCTGCTTGTGGGCAGTTGGCTGGTGATGTCATGGACAGAACAGGTGTGGCCAATCGCATTGCACAACAACGGGCCGTACCGATTCAGTGGACAGATCGCAAAATAAGCTAAAAAGTTCGCTCAAATCAGAGAAAATTCTTGGTTTTTTGAGCGATTCTCCCTCTGTCGGTGCACAATTGCGGGTCAGGTTTTCAACGCGCCAATTGGCTAGATTGAGTGGCCAATAAAAATGAACGAGGCAAGATGCTGGGTCCAAGATTTCCAACTACAAAGCATGGGCATGAATGCCTGATCGAGGTTCTACATGACTGAAATGTCAACGGACAGCGTCATGCCGTTTGCGTCTGCCTCACCAGGCGCCCTAATCCGAGCAGCACGCGAAAAGCAGGGGCTTCATTTGGCCATACTTTCCGTCAATCTGAAGGTAAGCGTCAAGCAGTTGGAGGCCTTGGAGGCCGATCAATTTGATAAATTATTGGAGCCCGTGTTTGCGCGTGCTTTGGCTGCAAAAGTTTGTCGAATCATCAAACTCGACCCAGCTCAGGTTTTGTCCTTGATGCCCGCTGCCACCAACGGCTTAAAACCATTGCACATCATCGATTCTGAGGGGGATGCCTCCTTTGCAGGCCAAGGCAGCGTGAGGCAACGTCAGCACACCTGGCTTAGCGCCAGGTTCTGGCTCCTTTTGTTGTTCGCCGCATTCCTTGTGTTGGCCATCAACAACGAATGGTATTCTGAACTGCCGGTCCTCCAAAAAGCGCCAGAAGCTGTCGAAGTAGCACCGATGATGCCACCCGTTCAAGAACCTGTCGCACCAGACGCTGTTCAAAATGAGTTGCCTAAAGCCATGGTTTTTGAGTCAACGCCAAACACAGTCACTTCTTCCACCACCCCCGTTACTGAATCTGCTCAAACAGAGGTTAAAAAATGATTGAACCTGTTGCAATTCCAGCCGCTACACCATTAACCCGAAGAAGCCTACAGTCTCAAGTTGTTTGGGGTCAACGCATTGTGACTGTGGGTGGTCAAGCACCAGTCAGAGTCCAATCGATGACCAATACGGATACCGTTGATGTCATTGGTACTGCCATTCAAGTCAAAGAGTTGGCTTTGGCTGGCTCTGAGTTGGTAAGGCTAACCGTCAACACACCGGAAGCAGCGGCAGCCGTTCCCCACATTCGAGATCAACTCGACAAAATGGGGGTTGATGTTCCCCTGATTGGTGACTTCCATTACAACGGCCACCGATTGCTCATGGAGCATCCCGCTTGCGCTGAGGCCTTGTCAAAGTACCGAATCAACCCTGGCAACGTGGGCAAGGGCGACAAACACGATTTGCAATTCGGACAAATGGTGGAAGCGGCCTTGCGCTGGAATAAGCCTGTTCGAATTGGTGTCAACTGGGGCAGCCTAGATCAGGAGTTGTTGGCCGAATTGATGGACCAAAACAGCCGCCGTGCTGTTCCATGGGAAGCTCGGCAAGTTATGTATGAGGCACTCATTACATCGGCCATTACTTCTGCGGACAAAGCCCATGAACTGGGCATGCAAAGAGAGCAAATCATGCTCTCCTGTAAAGTATCCGGTGTGCAAGACTTAATTGCCGTTTATCGCGAATTAGGCAAACGAACTGACTATCCACTTCACCTGGGCTTAACCGAGGCGGGCATGGGCACCAAAGGAACTGTTGCCTCCGCTACCGCACTTTCCATCCTGCTACAAGAGGGAATCGGTGACACGATTCGTGTTTCGCTCACGCCCCAGCCAGGTGAGTCAAGAACGCAAGAAGTTGTCATTGCCTCCGAAATTTTGCAGTCATTGGGAATGCGAATTTTTGTGCCCAGTGTGACCGCTTGTCCAGGTTGCGGCAGAACAACTAGCAGCACATTCCAAGAACTCGCCAAACAAATCGATGACTTCTTGCGCGCCCAAATGCCGGTTTGGCGGCATCGTTATCCTGGCGTTGAGAACTTAAAACTTGCCGTCATGGGATGCATTGTGAATGGTCCCGGTGAAAGCAAACATGCTGACATTGGGATTAGCTTACCAGGCACCGGCGAAGCGCCCGCTGCCCCGGTATTCATTGATGGCGAGAAGAAACTTACATTGCGCGGGGAAAATATTGCGCAAGAGTTCCAACAAATCGTTGAGCAATACATTGAGAAACGCTTTGGTGATGCGCTGCACACCTCATAACTTAGTGATATTCAAATTTCGCTCCGATGTATTTGCATTGAATTTTTATGTCTGAATCAAAAAATAATGAACCGCCGTCTAAAACGGTAAGTAGCAAGAAAATCAATGCCGTCAAAGGCATGAACGATGTATTACCTGGCGAGTCAGCCAAATGGGAGTGGTTAGAGTCTGTAGTTAGATCACTGATGGCAACTTATGCCTACCGCAATATTCGTACACCCATCGTAGAGCCAACAGCCTTGTTTGTTCGAGGCTTAGGCGAGGTGACAGATATTGTTGAAAAGGAAATGTATTCTTTTGAGGATCGCCTGAATGGTGAGGCCCTGACTTTGCGGCCTGAAAGTACGGCTGGCGTGGTAAGGGCCGTGGTTGAACACAATATGTTGTATGAGGGTGGTAAGCGCCTGTACTACATGGGCCCTATGTTCAGGCACGAACGCCCTCAGCGCGGCAGATACCGTCAATTCCACCAAATTGGTGCAGAAGTATTGGGCTTTCAAGGTCCAGAAATTGATGCTGAAGTCATTTTATTGGCGCACGATCTTTGGAAAGCCATTGGCCTGAAGGATGTTCGCCTTGAATTGAACAGCTTGGGTCAGCCACCCGAACGATTGGCGCACAGGTCTTCATTGATTGCACACTTTGAAAAGCATCAAACATTGCTGGACGAAGATGCCAAGCGACGTTTGTACAGCAACCCCCTAAGAATTTTGGACACCAAAAATCCAGCCATGAAGGAAGTGGTTGAAGCGGCACCCAAATTGCTAGATTTTTTGGGGGAATCTTCACTGGCACATTTCAATGCTGTCAAAAAAATCTTGGATGCCAACGGTGTTTCATACACTCTGAATCCGCGTCTGGTCCGCGGCATGGATTACTACAACCTCACTGTTTTTGAATTCATCACCGATCAATTGGGTTCGCAAGGAACTGTATGTGGTGGTGGTCGGTATGACTACCTCATCGAGCAGGTAGGCGGCAAGCCCGCACCCGCGGTTGGCTGGGCCTTGGGCGTAGAAAGAGTTTTGGCTTTGCTACAAGAGCAAGGTGCTCAGCTTCCAGATGCATCTCCCCATGCCTATGCCATTGTTCCAGACGCTAACAGCTTGCCCTTGGTCCTTAAATATCTTCGACAGCTTCGCAGTTTGGGCGTGAATGTCCAAATGCATGCAGGGTCAGGCGAGGGCGTTGGCAGTATGAAGAGTCAATTCAAAAAAGCTGACACCAGTGGTGCACAATTCGCACTCATTTTTGGGGCTGACGAATTGGCCCAAAACACCGTCTCTATCAAGTCGCTTCGAGATGGCGGTGGCGCTCAAAGGACAGAATCACTCGATCGTCTGGAAAGCTGGGCCAACAGCCTACAATTGGCACCTTGATTAAAAGTAGCATATGTCCAAACATCTCGATCTAGAAGAACAAGAGCAACTTGACCAACTCAAGCACTTTTGGAATAAATACGGCAACGTCATAACGTGGTTATTGATTGTTGTCATGGGTTCATACGCCGGCTGGAATGGCTATCAATATTGGCAAAAGCAGCAATCTACCAAAGCTGCAGCCTTGTTTGATGAAGTTGAACGTGCTGCTTCGTCTGGTGATACTAGCAAGTTGGAGCGTTCTTGGAACGATATGAGAGATCGCTTTCCAGGTACGACCTATGCTGCGCAATCTGCTTTATTGGCAGGGAGAACTTTCCAGCAAGCCGAAAAAACTGATGCCGCATTGTCGGCTCTCAAGTGGGCTTCTGAAAACGCATCCGATGGCGCTAGCGTTCAATTGGCTCGTTTGCGTTTAGCAAACCTGCAAATACAACAAAAAGCTTTCGACGAAGCCACTAAAACTTTGGCAAAACCTTTTACCCCTGCATTTTCAGGTTTGGCGCTCGACATCCAAGGCGATATTTTCATGGCCCAAAACAAACCCTTGGATGCCGTTAAAGCCTACACGGATGCTTGGTCAAAGCTTGAAGTTAACAATGAATATCGTCGTTTGGTCCTTGCCAAATTGAATGCTTTGGGCGCAGATCCAGAGACTACGAAAGGTGCTTCGAAATGATGCATTTGCCAGTCAATTTAGGACGTCTCGTGTCCAAGCGTTTGCTCTTATGGGTTGGTGCTTTGGCAATGTCGATGCTCGCCGCTTGTTCCAGCACGCCTGACAAACCTAATCCAACGGCCTTAACGCCCTTCACATCACAGCGAACTGTGACGCCCGTTTGGTCTGTTCAGGTGGGCCCCATTGGCGCCATGCTTTCAATGAATTCGACATCGGGTCGATTGGCCTTGGTCAGCCAAAACGGTATGGTCTCAGTCATCAATGCCGACACAGGCGCCTTAGCATGGCAACACGCATTGAACACCCCCATATCAGCTGGGATTGGTGGTGATGGTCAGCGTTATGCAGTCGTTACTCAAGCCAATGAACTTATCACCCTCAGTGAAGGAAAAGTCGTTTGGCGTTCTAAATTACCAGCCAACGCTTTTACCGCGCCTCTGGTTGCAGGTGGTAGAGTTTTTGTATTGACCACAGACAGAACCGTTCTGGCTTTTGATGGCGCTTCAGGTCAAAGACTTTGGAGTCAGCAACGTGCTGGTGAAGCTTTGGTGGTCAAACAATCTGGCATCCTGACCAGTTTCCAAGAGAATTTATTGGTCGGTTTGTCTGGGCGCTTGGTCGCCATGAGCCCGACAAATGGCGTTTCCAGATGGGAAGCCTCTGTTGGCTCCTCAAGAGGCACCAACGAAGTTGAGCGCTTGGTTGATTTGGTCTCTGGCGTTTCTAGGGTGAACAACATTGTGTGCGCTCGTGCTTACCAAACGTCTGTTTCGTGTGTAGATGCCACCCGCGGCAACATTGTTTGGACACGTTCGGCTCAAGGCCATACCGGCTTGAGTGGCAACGACGGTTTCGTCTTTGGTACAGAATCAGACGGCAAATTCTTTGCATGGAATCGCACAACAGGTCAAGTCGCCTGGCAAACCGATTCTTTGCGCTTTCGCGGTCTCACTTCGCCTTCATTTGCCGATGGACAACTGCTAGTTGGCGATCAATTGGGCTGGGTGCACTGGCTTGACCCCAAAAATGGTCAAACTGTTGCACGTGTCCAAATTGATTCATCAGGCATTGCTATGGCACCTTTGCGAATCGGTCAACATTGGGTTTCAGTGTCAAAGAACGGCTTGGTTCAAGCCCACCGTGCTGAATAAGTACTTCATCGAAAGCTAGATTTGAAACCCGTACTGGCCTTGGTCGGACGCCCCAATGTGGGCAAGTCCACTTTATTCAATCGACTGACCAAAAGCCGTGATGCCATTGTGGCTGACTTTGCAGGATTGACCCGCGACAGGCATTATGGCCAAGGCAGACAAGGACGTTACGAATACATCGTCATTGACACCGGTGGTTTTGAGCCCGATGCCCACGAAGGCATCTACAAAGAGATGGCCAAACAAACACAGCAAGCCGTTGCTGAGGCCGATGTGGTGGTTTTTGTGGTCGATGCACGCGCAGGCGTTTCTGCCCAGGACCATGACATTGCCAAATACCTAAGGCGAATCGGAAAGCCATGCGTATTGGTCGCTAACAAAGCTGAAGGCATGCGCGAAGGCGTTCAAATCAGTGAGTTTTACGAGTTAGGTCTAGGCGAAGTCATTCCAGTGTCTGCAGCTCACGGCCAAGGCGTTCGAAGCCTAATTGAATTGGCCTTAGATCCTCTCATGCTCCCGGAGGATGATGAAGCTTTGGCAGAAGACCCCTCCGTCGTTAAATTGGCTGTAGCCGGCCGTCCCAATGTGGGCAAATCGACCCTCATCAATACCTGGCTGGGGGAGGAGCGGTTAGTTGCCTTCGACATGCCGGGCACCACACGAGATGCCATTACAGTCCCTTTTGAACGAGCGGGTCAAAAATTTGAGCTGATTGACACGGCTGGACTCAGGCGAAAGGGCCGTGTTTTTGAAGCCATTGAAAAATTTTCAGTCGTCAAGACTTTGCAAGCCATTGAATCGGCCAATGTGGTTTTGTTGTTACTCGATGCCACCCAAGGTGTCACAGAACAAGATGCACACATTGCAGGCTTCATTTTGGACAGCGGCCGTGCGGTCGTTTTGGCCGTCAATAAGTGGGATGCGGTGGATGAGTATCAGCGCGAATTGGTCCACCGTTCCATTGAAAACCGCTTACCGTTTTTGAAATTTGCCAATTTACACACCATCTCGGCCAAAAAGAGGCAAGGTTTGGGACCTGTTTGGAATTCAATTACTCAAGCACACAAGTCCGCCATGGTCAAAATGACCACCCCTGTTTTGACGCGTTTGTTGTTGGAATCAGTTCAATTTCAAAGCCCACAACGGGGCGGAATGTTCAGACCTAAGATGCGTTACGCGCACCAAGGCGGCATGAATCCGCCTGTTATTGTGATCCACGGCAACTCCTTAGAGCATGTTACAGAGACCTACAAGCGCTACCTAGAAGGCCGTTTTAGAAAAGCGTTCGATTTATCTGGAACGCCTTTGCGCATTGAGATGAAAACATCTACAAACCCTTACGCCGATAAAGAATCAAGTTAATTGATGGAGTTTTAAAGGGCTATTCACTGGTTTTATTCTTTTGTTGTGTTAAGGTAAAACCCTTACATCAATTCAGAACACGGAGAATATCGTGAACAATAAAGGGCAACTTTTGCAAGATCCCTTCCTCAACGCCTTACGTCGTGAGCATGTGCCAGTTTCCATCTATTTGGTCAACGGCATCAAACTCCAAGGGCAAATTGAATCATTTGACCAATATGTCGTTTTGCTTCGCAACACGGTCACTCAAATGGTTTACAAGCATGCCATTTCCACCATCGTGCCAGGACGTGCTGTCAACCTCAGTGGTTCAGACGTGCCCGAAGAGCCTGCCGCTTAAACACCTCTTTTGAACGCTCAATCGGTTGTTGCAACACCCGCCCTGTTGGTGGGTGTTGATTTTGGATTGCCTCATTTTGACAATGAGTTGGATGAGCTGAGCCAGCTTGCAACAACAGCAGGCATGAAGCCAATTTCAAAAATGACCTGCAAACGAAAAGCACCTGATGCGGCTTTGTTTGTTGGCTCGGGTAAAGCCGATGAAATCAAATTCATGGCCGAGCAATTGGGCGCACAAGAAATCCTATTTGACCAGTCACTCAGTCCTGCTCAACAGCGTAATCTTGAAAGGCATTTGGGCCTACCTGTCAACGACCGAACTTTGCTCATCCTAGAAATTTTTGCCCAAAGAGCTCGCAGTCATGAGGGGAAATTGCAAGTTGAACTGGCTCGTTTGCAATACCTTAGTACCCGATTGGTTCGCCGTTGGTCTCACCTAGAGCGACAGCAGGGTGGTATTGGCATGCGCGGCGGTCCCGGCGAAACCCAAATTGAATTGGACAAGCGCATGATTGGCGACGCCATCAAGCGCACCAAAGAGCGGCTGGTGAAGGTAAAAAAACAACGCTCAACCCAAAGAAGGCAAAGAGACCGACGACAGTCCTTCAACGTTTCATTGGTTGGCTATACCAATGCAGGCAAGTCAACTTTGTTCAATGCACTGGTTAAAGCACGGGCCTATGCAGCTGATCAGTTGTTTGCAACTCTCGACACCACAACCCGCCAGCTTTATTTGGGTGAAGCGGGGCGGTCTGCTTCAATTTCCGATACGGTTGGATTTATTCGTGACCTTCCCCATGGCTTGATTGACGCATTTCAAGCCACATTGCAAGAGGCCGCCGACGCCGATTTGCTGCTCCATGTGGTCGACGCTTCCAATATCAATTTTCCTGAGCAAATGGCCGAGGTCAAGCGGGTGCTTCATGAAATTGGGGCTGATTCAGTGCCACAGTGGTTAATTTTCAACAAAATCGACAACCTGACTGAAGACCGCCAGCCTTTAATTTTGCACGATCAATACGAGGTTGATGGTGTTGCCCTTGAGCGTATTTTTTTGAGCGCCCAGACGGGTCAGGGACTTTCAACATTAAGGCAAATGTTGGCTGAAGAAGTTTTGAAAACTTTGCCAGAGTGCAAACCGCAACACGATCCTCGTTTTGACCTTGATAATTGCGGGGAAAATTAAGTGTCAGTGACCAATTTTGCAGCAGGATTGTGCACAATGACAACAAGCAATTAATTAGCTAAGAAAAAGAATGAACTTCAATCTTCGAGCCTTCTATGGCTATGTCCTTCCACAGCGCATTCGTGGCATGTTCAACTTGAACGATCCTCGGTGGGGACGCGGCGACGATAAACCATCGTCTGATGGGTCAGACAATACGTCTTCAGGCAACAATCCTGGATCCATCCCCCCCGGATCTAGCGCTCCCCAACAGCCTTCTCAACCAAGCGGCAATCAAAACAACCAACGTCCCGGCCAGTCTTCTGGACCCCCCGATTTGGACGAGTTGTGGCGCGATCTGAACCGTAAATTGGCACAGTTTTTGGGTGGCAAAAATGGCGGCCCGCCGCGCAATGGTCCTCCTAACGGATCGGGCCCTTCCTTACCTCCTGTCTTTAGAAACATAGGCATTGGTGTCATTCTGGGTGCCTTCGCACTCATATGGCTTGGCACAGGCTTTTTCATTGTTCAAGAGGGTCAGCAAGCTGTTATTACCCAATTTGGCAAATACAAATCGACAGTGGGTGCTGGTTTTAACTGGCGTTTTCCATACCCCATCCAAAAACACGAACTGGTTTTTGTGACACAAATCCGATCTGTCGACATTGGGCGTGACAACGTCATCAAAGCCACAGGCTTGCGCGAGTCTGCCATGCTGACCGAAGATGAAAATATCGTTGAAATCAAGTTTGCTGTTCAGTACCGCCTAAACGATGCGCGCGCCTATTTGTTTGAAAGTAAAAACCCTACCGAAGCCGTTGTACAAGCTGCCGAAACAGCCGTTCGTGAAGTGGTCGGAAAAATGAAGATGGACTCTGCTTTGGCCGAAGAGCGGGACCAGATTGCACCCCGTGTACGCGCGCTGATGCAAAACATTTTGGACCGTTACAAAGTCGGCATCGAGGTGGTTGGTATCAACTTGCAACAGGGGGGTGTTAGGCCGCCTGAACAAGTGCAAGCAGCCTTTGACGATGTACTCAAAGCAGGCCAAGAAAGAGAACGCGCTAAAAATGAAGCACAGGCTTATGCCAACGATGTGGTGCCTCGCGCTGTCGGTGCTGCCTCGCGTTTAAAGGAAGAATCGCAAGCCTACCGCGAACGAATTGTGGCGCAAGCTGAAGGTGACTCTCAACGCTTCAAAGCCATCCTGCCTGAATACCAAAAAGCACCCCAGGTCACTCGCGACCGCATGTATTTAGACGCCATGCAACAAATTTACACCAACGTCACCAAGGTGGTGGTAGACAGCAAACAGGGTTCTAACCTGATGTACTTACCTTTGGACAAATTGATGCAAATGACGACAGGAACAGCGCCTGCAATCGCACCTGCCCAAGAGCCATCCAATGCCTCCGCACCCAACTCCACCAACACCAACGGCGCTACCGCTGATCCTAGGTCTCGTGAAAGCCTGCGCTCACGTGACCGTGATGCTCGTTAAGGAAGTCTCAAAATGAATCGAATTGGAATTTGGGCTTCATCCCTTTTACTGTTGTTGGCATTGGCCAGCTCCATGTTGTTTGTCGTCGATCAGCGCCAGTTTGGTGTTGTTTATGCTCTGGGGCAAATCAAAGAGGTCATTACTGAACCTGGCTTGAATATCAAGTTGCCGCCACCTTTGCAAAATGTCACTTACATCGATAAGCGACTCTTGACTTTGGACAGCCCCGACACAGAACCCATGTTGACAGCTGAAAAGCAACGTGTGGTGATCGACTGGTATGTTCGTTGGAGAATTACTGATCCGATGGCCTACATCCGAAATGTAGGTTTAGATGAAAAGGCCGGTGCCAATCAACTCAATCGCGTTGTCCGAAATGCGTTTCAAGAAGAAATCAACAAACGGACTGTTAAAGATTTGTTGTCTTTAAGCCGCGATGTTTTGATGAACGATGTCAAACGTGAAGTCCTTGAAAAAGTTCGCGGAGATAAGCCATGGGGCGTTGATGTCGTCGACGTTCGAATTACCCGTGCGGACTACGTCGATGCCATCACCGAATCAGTTTACAGACGAATGGAAGCAGAACGTAAACGCGTGGCCAATGAGCTTCGTTCTACGGGTGCCGCTGAAGGTGAAAAAATTCGCGCTGATGCGGACCGTCAGCGTGAGGTGACTATCGCCAATGCCTATCGTGAAGCTCAAAAAATCAAAGGGCAGGGCGACTCCCAAGCCGCCCGGATTTACAACGAATCCTTCGGCCGTGATCCGCAATTTGCACAGTTCTACAGAAGCCTCGATGCATACAAAGCCAGTTTCGCGAAAAAGAGCGATGTCATGGTTCTGGATCCGAGTGGCAGCGATTTCTTCAGAACCATGCGAGGAACGACTGCGCCAGCAGCTTCACCAGCACCAGCACCTCAGCCGCCTAAGAAATAAGTGTCTTTTTGGCACTCCTTACTGGCTGCCCTTGCCTTGGTTTTGATTCTTGAGGGGCTTTTGCCCCTCATTTCTCCGACCAAATGGCGTGAATTGTTTGCGCAGTTATTGCAACTACAAGATGGTCAAATCCGTTTTTTTGGCCTAGGCACTGTTTTGTTAGGCCTCTTTCTTTTGGTTTGGCTAATTTAATCCTGTTTGAGCCGGTAAAATCCCTGTTTTAACAGCCCCCTTTATTGCCATGTCCGCTTGGGTCCTCCCGGATCACATCGCCGATGTCTTGCCCTCTGAAGCAAGGCACATCGAAGAACTCCGAAGATTGCTTTTAGACACTGCTCGCAGCTATGGCTTTGAGTTGGTGTCGCCACCTTTGCTTGAGCACATCGAGTCTTTATTGACTGGAACTGGCAAGGCGCTAGACCTGCAAACCTTCAAGTTGGTTGACCAACTTTCTGGTCGCATGATGGGCTTGCGTGCTGACACAACCCCACAAGTAGCTCGAATTGACGCCCATTTGCTAAACCGCAAGGGTGTTACTCGCCTTTGTTATTGCGGTCCTGTTTTGCACACTCGGCCAGACAGACCCCATGCAACCCGAGAACCTCTTCAGCTTGGCGCAGAAATTTATGGTCATGCAGGTTTAGAGGCCGATTTGGAGGTTTTACAACTGGCCCTAGACTGCTTGCAATCTGCCCAAATCGGTGAAGTTTTGGTTGATTTAGCAGATGCAAGAATTGTGGGCGCATTGCTCGAAGGTCTTTCACTTTCTGAAAATACGCGCGGTGATGTCTATGCTGCCTTGGCTTCAAAAAACAGGTCGCTTCTGGTTGAACTGGTTCAAAATTTCCCATCCGAAATTCAGGCCGGCTTGCTAAGTTTGATTGATTTGTTTGGCGACGTTTCGATACTCGACAAAGCTCTCAAAATTCTTCCACAAAAACCTCAGATCAAACTGGCCATTGAACAATTGAAGTGGTTGAGCGATCAATTACCCCATGTAACTTTCCAATTTGATTTGGCTGACGCGCGTGGTTACGCCTACTACAGTGGATTGCGTTTTGCCATTTATGCCAAGGGTGCCAGTGACGCGGTCATTCGTGGCGGTCGTTACGATGGTGTAGGCGCTGTGTTCGGTCACGAAATTCATCGCGATCGACCTGCAGTTGGATTCAGTCTTGACCTCAAACAATGGGTTGGGATTGTGCCCGCACTGACATTGAAGGCGGCCATCCGCGCGCCATGGGGAACTTCATCCGATTTGCGAAATGCCATCACAAAGCTTCGTCAACAGGGAGAAACTGTGGTTTGCATCTTGCCAGGCCACAACAGTGAAATCGATGAATTCCAATGCGACCGCGAGCTCTTAGAGATTGCAGGGCAGTGGGTCGTCAAAGTTATTGAAAAATAAATTTATATGAACATGATCAAAGGAAGAAACGTCGTCGTCGTAGGCACTCAGTGGGGCGACGAGGGCAAAGGAAAATTGGTCGATTGGCTGACCGAAAGTGCCCAGGGCGTTGTGCGCTTTCAAGGGGGGCACAATGCAGGCCACACGCTGGTGATCAATGGCGTCAAAACTGCCTTGCACCTCATTCCTAGCGGCATCATGCGACCTGGCGTCAAGTGTTACATCGGCAACGGTGTGGTTTTATCTGCTGGCAAACTTTTTGAAGAAATTGAAGGCCTCGAAAAGGCGGGCGTCGAAGTTCGATCTCGCCTGCGCATCAGCGAAGCCTGCCCCTTAATTCTTCCTTTCCATGCGGCTCTAGACGTTGCACGCGAAGCTGCCCGAGAGCAAGGCGGTACTGAAAAAATTGGCACCACCGGTCGTGGCATTGGTCCTGCCTATGAAGACAAGATTGCGCGCCGTGCCTTGCGCGTTCAAGATATGAAATATCCCGAACGCTTTGCACACAAGCTCAAAGAGCTTTTAGATTTGCACAACCATGTTTTAAAAACTTATTTGGGCTCAGAAAAATTCACATTTGGCGATGCACTGAAGCCCTACATTAGCAATGGCGAAGTTCAGTTCGATGTGGTTTACAAAGAAGCCATGGCCCATGCTGAGTTGCTCAAGCCCATGATGGCCGATGTGTCACGCGAACTCAATGACGCTCATCGTTTGGGCGCCAATTTGTTGTTTGAAGGCGCGCAAGGCACACTCTTAGACGTCGATCACGGCACCTACCCCTACGTCACTTCAAGCAACTGTGTGGCCGGAAATGCCGCTGCAGGCTCTGGCGTTGGCCCTGGCATGTTGCATTATGTTCTTGGCATCACCAAAGCTTATTGCACACGCGTTGGTGGTGGACCCTTCCCAACCGAGTTGGAGTGGGAAAAAGAAGGAACGCCTGGTTGGCACATGAGCACTGTGGGCGCTGAAAAAGGGGTGACCACTGGCCGCAGTCGCCGATGTGGTTGGTTTGATGCAGCTTTGCTAAAACGCAGCGCCCAAGTCAATGGACTTTCTGGTTTGTGCATTACCAAACTCGATGTGTTGGATGGCTTGAAAGAATTACAACTTTGCACTGGCTATGAATTGGACGGCGAAGTAGTCGATATTTTGCCAATGGGCGCCGATGACATTGCCCGATGCAAACCCATTTACGAAACCATCGAAGGCTGGACAGACAGCACAGTAGGTGTTACTCAGTTTGACAAATTGCCGGTCAATGCCCGCTTGTATTTGCAGCGCATTGAACACGTCACTGGCGTTCCCATTCACATGGTGTCCACCAGCCCTGATCGTGATCACACCATCTTGATGCACCACCCCTTTTTGGCACCCCTTTAACTTTCATTTCAATGCACCCTTGGTGCAGAAACATTAACTTGGAGATACCCCATGCTGACTGAAGACGGCAAACACCTGTACGTAAGCTACGACGAATACCACAATCTCATTGAAAAATTGGCCTTGAAGGTTCATCAGTCAGGTTGGGAGTTCGACACCATCCTGTGCTTGGCACGTGGCGGCATGCGTCCTGGCGATATTTTGTCGCGCATTTTTGACAAGCCCTTGGCCATCATGTCCACTAGCTCTTATCGCGCGGACGCTGGTACCGTTCAAGGTCACTTGGACATCGCTCGTTTCATCACCACGCCCAAGGGTGAAATTGCGGGTCGCGTTTTGTTGGTGGACGACTTGGCAGATACTGGCCACACCTTGAATGCGGTGGTCAATATGCTCAAAACCAATTACAAACCGATCACTGAACTGCGCACAGCCGTCATTTGGACCAAAGGTGTTTCAGGTTTCCAGCCCGATTACTCAGTTGATTATTTGCCCACCAATCCTTGGATTCACCAACCTTTTGAAGGCTATGACAGCTTAAAGCCCGAAAAATTGATGGAAAAGTGGAAAGTCTAAAGGTAGGATGGTGGGATGACAGATCAAAATGCATCCCACTCTTCTTCGGCAGTTCATCATCAAGCTGAACAACTCAGCACCCAGCTGATTCATCACGGCTACACACCGCCGTCTGAATTTCAAGCGCCTCAGCCGGGGGTTTTCAAAGCCTCCACTGTTTTCTTTCCCAACGTGGCCGCCATGCGGCAGCGTGAATGGAAAGACAAATCAGCCTACACCTACGGCACCCACGGAACACCCACCACATTTACGCTAGAAGAGCGACTGTGTGCCCTCGAAGGTGGAACTCATTGCGTTTTAACACCCAGTGGCTTGTCAGCCATTTCGGTCGTATCTTTCACCAATTTGAAAACGGGTGACCATGTCTTGATACCAGATAATGCCTACGGTCCAAACAAGGTGTTGGCAGAAGGGGAGTTAAAGGCATTTGGTATTTCACATACCTACTACGACGCCATGAACCCTGCCGATTTGGCCGCCAAAATTCAAAGCAATACCCGGCTGGTTTGGTTAGAGGCGCCAGGCTCACTCAGCATGGAGTTTCCAGATCTAATTGAAATGGTCAGAATTTGCAAAGCCCGATCGGTTTTGACAGCACTGGACAATACTTGGGGGGCAGGCATTGCCTTCAAGCCATTCAAACTACTCGACGACAACGAACTCAGCGTAGATTTCACAATCCATGCACTGACCAAATACCCAAGTGGTGGTGGCGATGTGCTCATGGGCAGCGTCATGACGCGTGACGACACCTTGGGGCTCAAAATGAAGCTGACGCACATGCGTTTGGGCTTGTGCGTGGGTGCCAATGATGTTGAATCTGTCTTGCGTTCCTTGCCCACCATGCCGCTGCGCTATGCCGCACAAGATCACATCGCCAGAGCGCTTGGGCAGTGGTGGCAAGATCAAGCTGCCTGTGTACAAGTGTTGCACCCCGCCTTGCCGGGTTCACCAGGTCACCAACATTGGAAAAACTTGTGCGCTACACAGGGCGGAATGGGGCAGGCTGCTGGACTTTTCAGTGTCATGCTTGATTCTCGACTGAGCCAAGATAAGGTCGATGCCTTTTGTGATGGATTGTCCCTCTTTAAAATAGGCTACAGCTGGGGAGGACCTGTCAGCTTGGTTGTCCCATACCGCTTAGAGACCGTTAGAAGCAGCTGGCCGTCTGAAGTGAAAAAGGGCCACCTGGTGAGGTTTTCAACAGGATTTGAAAATGTCCACGATCTAATTGAAGATTTAAGCAAATCGGCTCAGCGTCACTTGATTTTTTGATGGCGTACAAGTTCTTGGGTAGCAAACTGATACAGTGGACGAAATTTCATTGAAAGAACTATCTTGGCAACTCCCAATTACGGCTACGAAAAACGTCAAAAAGAATTGGCGAAAAAGCGCAAGAAAGAAGACAAACTCAAAGCCAAGGCAGAGCGAAAAACTGATTCACCAGATGAATTTGGCCAAGCTGATGCTGACACTCAAAATCAAGCCGCTTCTGATTCTGACTCACCTCAATCAGCAAACTAAGAGCTTGGAACCTCAAGGCTACTTTCTGAGCCAAACTGTTAAGACGTCCGCAACATTTTTTTGAGTTGGGGCCAAATGTTCTTCATCATCAAGGTTTGTGCGGCCTCATTAGGATGAATTCTGTCCACTTGAAAATACTTCAAAGGATCAGGATTGTCTGCAACCCCCTTCAAAAATTGTCGATTGAGTTGCGCGCCTGTTTCCTTGGCTACTTTTTCATAAATTAAATCCATTTGTTGGCGATATTTTTCGCCATAGTTTGGAGGAACCTGAATCGAAAGCAGCATGACTTGTGCGCCTGCTTTTTTACTTGCAAGGGCCATGCTGTTTAAATTGTTTTGCGTCATGGCAAGGCTCAAGCCCCTGAGCGCATCATTGCCGCCCAACTCAATCACCACAACTTGAGGACGGTGCTGCTGCAACAAAGCAGGAAGGCGGGAAACACCGCCTGAGCTTGTATCGCCACTGATGCTGGCATTGACCAAATTGACTGAGATTTTTTCATCAGACGCCTGCTTGCTCATCAGCTGAATCCAGCCGGTGCCTCGGGCCAAACCATATTCAGCGCTCAGCGAATCTCCCACAATTAAAACGGTCGGTGTTGTTTGATTTGCTGATGAACCCAAGTTTAAGTTGGCGTTTGCAAAAGCATTCAAGGCGCCTAAAACAAACCATAATCCCGCGATCAACACGCTTAAAACAAGCCGGTTAAAGTGTTGGTGTTGCCACAAAGGTATTTGCATGTTGAGTTCAATGATTTCTGTAAGCCACGTCAGCAAAACTGTCAGCGATGCCAGTGGTCCGCTGTCTATTTTGCGCGATATTGATTTCTCGGTGGCCGCCGGGGAATCAGTGGCCATTTTGGGTGCATCTGGCTCCGGCAAAAGCACATTGCTGTCCATCATGGCAGGGTTGGACACGCCCAGCGAGGGTCATGTGTCACTTGCTGGTCAAGATATTTTTGAAATGACAGAGGATCAAAGAGCCGCTTGGCGTGGTCAGCATCTTGGATTTGTTTTTCAAAATTTCCAACTCATGGGGCATCTGACGGCCTTAGAGAACGTCATGTTGCCTTTGGAGTTGGCAGGGACTCAAAATGCAGCCAATTTGGCCAAATCCATTTTGACTCAAGTTGGACTTTCAGAGCGTCTGCGTCATTTCCCTAAAGTGTTGAGTGGTGGCGAACAGCAACGTGTTGCCTTGGCCAGGGCTTTTGTGGTCGAACCTCAATTGCTATTGGCCGATGAACCCACTGGCAGCTTGGATGCTCAGACCGGCGAAAGCATCATGGATTTAATGCTCAGCATGAACAAAGCACGCAACACAACGCTTATTTTGGTCACTCATGACCAAAAATTGGCTCAAAGATGTGACCGAACCCTGACCTTGGAAGCCGGAAGACTCATATCCCAAGGATAATTGGGGCATGTCTTCTCCCAAAATTTTGTTTGGTTTTCATGCGGTGGGTGTGCGCCTTAAAACCGCGCCTCAATCCATCGTTGAAATTTATTTTGAAACCACTCGCCGCGATGCTCGCATGCGCCAGTTCATAGAGCGGGCGCAAGAAGCGGGTGTGCGACTCATTGAAGCCGATGGCATGCGCCTCTCCAAATTGGCGGGAAGTCATGGCCACCAAGGTGTAGCGGCCAGAGTCGAGCCAGCCCCCCAAGTGCATTCCTTAGATGATTTGTTGGACCAAGTTCAAGGGCCACCTTTGCTGCTGGTTTTGGACGGCATTACCGACCCTCACAATTTAGGGGCCTGTTTGCGGGTGGCAGATGGTGCAGGCGCACATGCTGTTATTGCGCCCAAAGATCATGCAGCAGGCATCAATGCCACTGTGGCCAAAGTGGCCAGCGGAGCAGCCGAAACAGTGCCTTACTTCATGGTGACTAATTTGGCGCGCACTTTGGGTGAACTCAAAGAACGTTCAATTTGGACCATCGGTACCAGCGGTGATGCCCCTAAAAATATTTACCAAGTGGATTTAAAGGGCCCTGTGGCTTTGGTATTGGGCGCTGAGGGGCCTGGCATGCGCCATCTCACTCGCAAAACTTGTGACGAACTCGTTAGCATTCCAATGCAAGGTGCAGTTGAAAGCTTGAATGTGTCGGTGGCCAGTGGCGTGTGCCTTTTTGAAGCGGTACGGCAACGACTGGGCTAAAGAATGCCTGATGCGCCAATGAGGCCGCCGCCCCCAATCAGCCACAAAAT
>CANKXC010000014.1 GCA_947487355.1 Comamonadaceae bacterium
ATGTGTATTTGTACGCCTCCAACAATCCTTCAGAAGGCGCTATTGCCAAGCGTCGTTCTGGTGCAACTTTAATCAGCTACCTCACACCGCCCATCACTCAAGCTGGTTTGTACAAAGGTTTGAATGAGTTGAAGTCATCGCTTGAGCGCTGGCGTTCATTAGAACGCGGCAACAACGAGTGTGTTGAATTGGCAGCGGTCATTCAAGCACAAGCTGCAGAACTCAATTTGGTATCGGCGGAACCCGCATGGGACGTTGGCACCATGGGCGAGGCCTTAGACCTAACAATCATGCACTTGGGTGCAGAGTTACTCGAGCTCGAATACACCCTGATTCCACATGGGTTGCATGTGGCAGGTCGTGCACCTAGTCCAGCTCAGCAGGTCGACATGTTGTTGGCCATGGCGCAAGCCAATCAAGACATGCAGATAGAACGGACAGCCATAGAAGCCTTGGTAGAAGGGCGTTCACCAGAGCAGGCTTTGAAGGCTACAGGTTTGTCACGCAATCACGCCAGCTTGAATGTTTTGCGTGATCTGCAGGTTTCGCAACGGCACTTGGCTGTTGACACCGAAGTGTCTGCCATCCTCCGAGCTTTAGACGCTCGCTACATTCGTCCCGCACCAGGTGGTGATATTTTGCGCACCCCAGACGTGCTGCCAACGGGGCGCAACATCCACGGCTTTGACCCTTTTAGAATTCCAAGTGCTATGGCTGTCAAGGATGGCAAAGCCCAAGCGCAGTTGTTGATTGAGCGTCACTGTGCAGATGGCAATCCATTGCCAGAGTCCATTGCGATGGTGCTGTGGGGCAGCGACAACTTGAAGAATGAAGGTGCACCGATAGCACAGGCGCTGGCCTTGATGGGCGCATTGCCCCGCTTTGACAGTTATGGTCGCATTGCAGGTGCCAGTCTCATTCCTTTAGAAGAATTGGGCCGTCCCCGCATTGATGTGATCATGACCTTGTCTGGTATCTTCCGCGATCTGATGCCCTTGCAAATTAAGTTGTTGGCCGAAGCCGCATTTTTGGCTGCATCGGCTGACGAGCCCGTTGAGATGAATTGGATACGCAAGCATGCGTTGGCCTATCAACAAGAGCACGGCTGCAGTTTAGAAACAGCCGCATTGCGGGTTTATGGCAATGCCGAAGGTGCCTATGGCTCCAACGTCAACAATTTGGTGGAAAGCAGTCGTTGGGAAGACGAAGGCGAATTGGCTGAAACCTACAAGCGCCGTAAAGGTTTCGCCTATGGTCGGACAGGACGCGCTGTTCAGCAAACGGCTCTCTTGCAAACAGCTCTGGCGGATGTGCAACTGACCTATCAAAACTTGGACTCTGTTGAGTTGGGTGTGACCACAGTTGACAACTACTTTGACACCTTGGGTGGCATTACCCATGCGGTCAAACTGGCCAAGGGTGGCAAAACACCACCGGTCTATATCGGTGATCAAACCAAGGGCAATGCAGCTGTTCGCTCTTTGCAAGAACAAGTCTCCATCGAAACACGTACGCGCATGCTCAATCCTAAGTGGTACGAGGGAATCTTAGAGCATGGCTACGAAGGTGTGCGTCAGATCGAGACTCATGTCACCAACACCATGGGTTGGTCTGCCACCACAGGACAAGTACAACCCTGGGTTTACAAGCAACTGTCTGAGACTTTCATGCTTGACCCTGCCATGCGTGAGCGCTTGGCGAAATTGAATCCGACGGCGTCTGCCCGCGTGGCAAATCGTTTGATCGAAGCGTCCGAACGCAACTATTGGCATCCTGATGTCGAAACATTGCAAGCGCTTCGCCAGGCAAGTGAAGAACTGGAAGATCGCCTAGAAGGCGTATATGAAGGAGCATCCGCATGAACGTTGAAACCTTACCGTTTCCCACAGTCAAACGCAATCCCAAATTGGACGGAGAGGGTAGTCTGCAAGTTCAGCTAGATCCCAACGTGAAAATTGGAAATGCCAAAGTCTTTGCCATTTATGGCAAGGGCGGCATTGGTAAAAGCACCACCTCGTCCAACTTGTCTGCTGCATTTTCCAAAATGGGCAAACGAGTTTTGCAAATTGGCTGCGATCCCAAGCACGACAGCACCTTCACTCTGACCAAGAAGATGTTGCCAACCGTCATTGATGTCCTAGAAACAGTTGACTTTCACTCTGAAGAATTGCGTGTTGAAGACTTTGTCTTTGAAGGCTACAACGGTGTGATGTGTGTGGAAGCTGGCGGCCCACCTGCAGGCACAGGTTGCGGTGGTTACGTGGTAGGTCAAACTGTCAAGTTGCTCAAAGAGCATCACCTTTTAGAAGATACCGACGTCGTCATTTTTGACGTGCTCGGCGACGTGGTGTGCGGTGGCTTTGCAGCACCCTTGCAACATGCCGATCGCGCCATGATTGTGACGGCGAATGACTTTGATTCCATCTTTGCTATGAACCGCATTGTGCAAGCCATTGGTGCCAAGGCCAAAAATTACAACGTCCGATTGGGCGGTGTGATTGCCAATCGCAGTGCCGCCACCGATCAAATTGACAAGTACAACGACCGCATTGGTTTGAAGTTGGCCGCCCACTTCCCAGACTTGGATGTGATTCGTCGCAGCCGTTTGAAGAAGTCAACACTTTTTGAGATGGAGCACTCACCCGAGTTGGAAGCCGTTCAAAAAGAATACATGCGCTTGGCTGCCAATTTATGGTTTGGCGGCGAGACTTACTCAGCCGTTCCCATGAAAGATCGCGATATTTTTGATTTGTTAGGTTTTGATTGAGACCAACACCATGAATGAAATGACTTACGAGCAGCGACGAGGACAGATCGAACATTATTTCGATCGGACGGCTGTCGCCGCTTGGGAGAAACTTACTTCTGATGCACCCGTTGGTCGCATTCGCGCAAGCGTTCGCGCTGGCCGGGATCAAATGCGATCGACCTTGGTTTCTTGGTTGGGTGAGGACCTGCGCGGTAAACGCATTTTGGATGCAGGCTGTGGCACAGGTGCTTTGGCGGTGGAAGCTGCACGCCTAGGCGCTGAAGTGGTGGCGATCGATTTGTCACCCACCCTGGTCGATTTGGCACGCGACAGAATTCCAGTTGATGTGGCGCACTTGGTTGAGTTTCACAGTGGTGACATGCTAGACAAAGGCTTGGGCCACTTTGACCATGTGGTGGCCATGGATTCCATCATTCATTACGACACCGAGGATGCTGTCAATGCACTGGCCCAATTGGCGGAGCGTACCAGCCAGTCGATTGTGTTTACATTTGCACCACGCACCCCCTTGTTGGCACTCATGATTTCAGTGGGTCGTTTGTTGCCCCGTGGTGACCGTGCACCATGGCTTGAACCTATGGCAGAGACGCGTATTGCTGAGCTTATGAAAACACACGCAACATTGAGCAACTGGCAATGTGCACGCAGTCACAAAGTCTCCAGTGGTTTCTATAAATCTAAAGCCATGGAGTGGGTTCGCTCATGAGCGGTAAGACTTTCTCCAAGTTTGTCAAGCAGCTTCCTGCAACATGGTTGCCGTTTGCTGACGTGACGAGCGCTGGCTTGCCAATGTCTCGGTTGTTGCGATTGTCTTTATTCAAATTTACCATGGGCATTACAACGGCGCTCATGATTGGGACCCTCAACAGGGTGATGATTGTAGAGCTGGGCGTGCCCGCATGGCTGGTTGCCATGATGTTGGCGTTGCCTTTGTTGGTAGCACCGTTTCGCGCAGTGACAGGTTATCAATCTGACGTGCATGTGTCGGCGTTTGGCTGGCGCCGTGTGCCTTACATGTGGGGCGGTACCTTGATTCAATTCTTGGGATTGGCGGTCATGCCCTTTGCGCTTTTGGTGCTTTCAGGCCGTGGCCAAGTGCCTGTGCCCGACTGGGTGGGACAGGGTGCTGCCGCTATTGCTTTCTTGATGGTGGGTGCAGGTTTGCAAACTTCACAAACAGCAGGGCTGGCACTGGCAACAGACCAAGCCAGTGAAGAAACACGCCCCCGTGTTGTGGCGCTTTTGTACACCATGCTGTTGGTGGGTGCTGTGTTTGGCAGCTTGGTTTACAGCTTCTTGCTATCAAACTTCAGCCCTGAAAATTTGGTTCAAACAGTGCAAGGCACTGCCTTGGTGGTCTTGATCCTCAATGGTTTTGCGCTTTGGAAGCAAGAACCGCGCAATCCGGCACGCGTCGCTGCTTTGAAAACAGAAATTCGCAGGCCATTCAGAGAAGTTTGGGCAGAGTTCATCGCCATTCCACAAGCACGTCGGTTCTTGTGGGCCACTGCACTTGGCACGATGGCCTTCAACATGCAAGACATCATTTTGGAGCCTTATGGCGGTGAAATTCTAAAACTGAGCGTGGGTGCAACTAGCGCATTGACAGCCATGCTGGCGGGTGGTGGTTTGCTTGGCTTCTATGTTGCCGGTCGTAAGTTGGCAAATGGTATTGACCCAATGCGTTTGGCAGCCTATGGCGCTTTGGCGGGCTTGCCTGCTTTTTCTGCCGTCATTTTCTCGGCGCCTCTAGATGCAGGTTGGCTATTTAGATGTGGTGCCTTTGGTGTGGGTTTCGGTGGTGGTTTATTTGCAGTGGGCACTTTGTTCACTGCCATGCGCTTGGAATCTGCCTTCGTGGGTCTGGCTTTAGGAGCCTGGGGCGCTGTGCAAGCTGCTGCAGCAGGCTTGTCGATGTTCTTCGGGGGTGCACTGCGTGATGTCGTGACCACCCTTAGCAGCGAAGGTGCTTTGGGTCCCGCTTTGACCGACCCTTCTGTCGGTTACAGCATGGTGTACCACGTCGAGATGCTGTTGCTGTTTTTAACCCTCATTGCGGTTGGCCCCTTGGTCAAGCGCAGGCGTTCTGTTTCACCCGTAGTTCCCCAACCGCTCGGCTTGACCGAGTCTCGTATTTAGTTGTTCAAAAGGAGAAGTCGTTATGCAAACCGTAGGAAACATTACCGGCTACGTCGATCTAGCGCAAATACTGCTGTATGTGTTTTGGATCTTCTTTGCTGGCCTTATTTATTATCTTGCGATGGAAAATCATCGTGAAGGCTACCCGATGGAGTCGAGTAGCAATGGTCGGGTGGTGGTCAAGGGATTCCCCATCCCAGAGCCTAAAACATTCTTATTGGAAGGTGGCAAAAGTGTCACTGTGCCCGACTTGATGCGCAAAGAGCCCGCTTACAACGCAGTGGCAACCAGCCCAACATCAGGCGCGCCCATCGAGCCTAAGGGTGACGCCATGCTGGCCGCAGTGGGCGCTGGTGCTTATGCCAGCCGTGAAGATGTGCCAGAGTTGACCTCGCACGGACAGCCATTGATTCAACCACTTCGTGTGGCCAGCGCGTACACGGTCGCTGAACAAGATGTGGACCCACGCGGCTTGCCAGTGATGGGCGGTGACGGCAAACAAGGTGGCATGGTCAAGGACATTTGGATTGATTCTGCAGAAATGATGTTCCGTTATTTGGAAGTCGAAATTGCAGGCGGAAAATCTGTTTTGCTGCCCACCGCGTTTTCCCTGATTCGCAGAAATCAAGTTGAAGTGCATTCTATCTATGGGCGTCATTTTGCAGCTGTGCCAGCCCTGAGAAATCCCGACCAGATCACCAAACTGGAAGAGGAAAAAATCAGCGCCTACTATGGCGGCGGAACTTTGTACGCCGATGCAAAGCGCAGCGAACCGTTGATCTGAAATTCAGACCAGCGTCAATTGAAGTTGAATTGAAAGTCAGTTGAGGAAGAAAAAATGGCAATCGAAAATTCAGGTCATGAATACGAGTTTGAACCGCAGTTTGGTTTACCCGAACGCTTGCCCAGTGACGAGTTCATTGTCTGGCAAGGCGCACCCGATGTGGGCGCCTTGGCCACCACTGCCTTTCACTTCAACAAATTGGCGGTGTATTTCGCAGCCTTAATTCTGGTCTGCGCTTGGCCTGCTTTGGAAGCGGGTTCTGGCGTCATTTCGGTCTTGATGGCCATCAAATGGATTGCACCTTTGGCCATCATTGGCTTGGGTACTCTTTTGTTGCTGGCCTATTTAACAGCCCGCACCACGGTCTACACCATCACCAACAAACGTGTGGTCATGCGTTTAGGCATCGTCCTTACGGTTTCCTTTAATTTGCCTCTGAAGCAAGTTGCATCTGCCGATGTGCGAGTTCTTCAAAAGGGCATTGGCGACATTACTCTGGCGTTGCAAGGCTCAGACCGAATTGCTTGGGTGCATTTGTGGCCCAGTGTGCGCCCATGGCGCATTTCAAAGCCTGAACCGACATTGCGTGCCATACCCGATGTTCAGGTCGTCGCAGACAAGTTGCGCGAAGCTTGGACACAATCGACAGGCCAAGCCGCTAACGCTAGCGCCACCAGCAACGAAGCGCAACGCGATCGCAGAGACAACTCATCCATGCAAGTGAGGCCTGTATGAGTCAAGCTTATTCAGTGAATCAGTCGCTTGCGTCTAGGTCAGTTGCACCAGACAGTTTTCCACGTTGGGTGCTTTTCTGCGCGGCTGGCATCATCGCCTTCTCGCTAATTGGTGTTGGGCTCATTCGCATTACAGGCAACGGCCCCGATCAGCTTGCTGCTGCGGCCACTGTTCAACGCTCTTTGATTTTTGAAGATCAAAAAGATGGCGGAGTTCGAGTTGCCGATGGCCTTTCTGGTCAAACCCTGACTGTATTGCATGGTGAGCAAGGTTTTGTGCGCGGTGCATTGCGCGCCCTGTCGCGCGAACGCTTTTCTCGCGGCATTGGATCTTCTCAGCCTTTTGAATTGATTGCGCGTGTTGATGGCCGAGTCACTTTGATGGACCCCAGCACAGGACAGCGGGTCGATTTAGAGTCATTCGGACCTACGAATACCGCAGAGTTCGCCCGATTTTTAGCCATGCAACCTGAATAATTCAGGCTAGGTTTAACTGTTATCTTTAAGCTGGAGTTTTTTTCATGCAAGCTCATACAACCATCGACACTGCAGAAAAAGCATCTCAAAAAGCCGTTGAGAGCACCATGCTCAGCCCTCGCTTTTACACCACAGATTTTGCAGCCATGGACAAGCTTGACATGTCACCCATGCGTGCTGAGTGGGACAAAATGATGGCTGAATATGAGGGTGATAACAACCACGATCACTTTCAGCGCGACGAAGAATTTACCAAAGAAGTGGCTGAACGATTTTCGCAAGTCAGCCCAGAAATGCGTCAAGAGTTTTTAGATTTTTTAATCTCGTCTCTTACCTCAGAGTTTTCAGGCTGTATTCTGTACAACGAAATTTTCAGAAATGTTCAAAACCCCGATATCAAACAATTGATGCGGTACATGGCCCGAGATGAATCTCGCCATGCTGGTTTCATTAACCAGTCTTTGAAAGACTTTGGCCTGGGCATCGATTTGGGTGACTTAAAGCGTACCAAGGCCTACACCTACTTCAAGCCCAAATACATTTTTTACGCAACCTACTTGTCTGAAAAAATTGGCTACGCCCGGTACATCACCATCTACCGTCAATTGGAAAAAAATCCAGACAAGCGTTTTCACCCAATCTTCCGTTGGTTTGAACGCTGGTGTAACGACGAGTTTCGCCATGGCGAATCCTTTGCATTGATCATGCGCGCTCATCCACATTTGCTGCGTGGTGGCAATGTATTCTGGATTCGTTTCTTCTTGTTGGCTGTCTATGCCACCATGTTCGTTCGTGACCACACGAGACCCATGTTGCACCAAGAGATGGGCCTTGAGTCATCTACTTACGATTACGAAGTGTTCCGCATCACCAACGAAATCACCAAGCAAGTATTCCCAGTTAGCTTGGACATTGACAACCCTGCCTTCAGGGACGGCTTAACGCAGTTGTTCCATGTTCAAACGCAAATGGATGCGGCCAAAGCACGCGGTGGCTTGATTGGCAACCTGCAACGTGCGCGATGGGCTATTTCAGGTGGCATCACTTTCCTTCGTTTGTACTTCTTGCCTGTCAAGCACCATGCTTTGCCAGCCGATGTGCGCATGGTGCCTGCTTGGTAATTGGATCGTCAAAAGACACTGAAAGCCAAGGATGACCGACACCATTGTTGCGTTGGGATTTGCGATTTTTATTTGGTGGTTCAGCACAGGTATCGTGATTCTTTTAAATCGCATGTCGCGCACGGCGGTGACCATGAGCTTGGTCATCTCCTCTGCGCTGGGTCTAGGTGCCTTGGCCGGTTTGTCTCATACAGCCCATCAAACTGGCGTTATGGGCGCCTACTGCGCTTTCACTTGTGCCTTGTTGGCTTGGGGCTGGAACGAGTTGAGTTTTCTTACGGGTTGGATCACTGGCCCTCAAAAAACTCCCATCTTGAAAAGCACAACAGGCTGGCCCCGTTTTGCAGCCTCCTTTAATGCTGTGGTGTGGCACGAGTTGGCAATTCTGATTGTTGGCTTGGCCATTGTGTTCATTACGTGGGATGCACCTAATCAAGTGGGAACTGGCACCTATTTGGTTTTGTGGGTCATGCGCACCAGTGCCAAATTGAATTTGTTCTTGGGTGTTCGCAATTTGAGTGAAGAATTCTTGCCTACACATTTGGCGTATCTGGAAAGCTTCTTTAAGCGCCGACGCATGAATGCATTTTTTCCATTTGCGGTTGTCGCAGCCAGTGCCTGTTTGTGGTTCTTGGTTGAATTTGCAAATCAGCCTGCTACCTCGCCCGCACAAATGGTGGGTTCAGTCTTGGTAGGCACCATGTTGGCCTTGGCCATCGTTGAACACTTGATGTTGGTTTTGCCTTTAGACACCACCGCCATGTGGCGTTGGGCCATTCGCAAGCATTCAAACACGGATACCCCTGCAAGCTTTGATGCACACGTGCCGCCTGTATTGCCTGCCCACTTGGACTCTCATGACAAATCTCTACAAGTCAATTAATGCCGATGGCGGGTCAGAGGGCGGCGGTGGCGGTCAAAGTCATCCTTTGAGTTCAATTTCAGAACTAGGCGAGCGTGCGCCTACGGCGATTGTCATTGGCACTGGCTTTGGGGGCTTGGCAGCGGCCATCCGTTTGAGCGTGAAAGGCTATCGCGTTCAAATGCTTGAAAAGCTTGACGCGCCGGGTGGTCGTGCCTTCGTGCACAAACAGGATGGTTTTACTTTTGATGCGGGTCCTACCATCATCACCTTACCGCACCTGATTGCAGAGTTATTTACGCTTTGTGGTCGCGAGATGAAAGACCACGTCGATTTGCGGTTGATGTCACCTTTTTATCGCATTCGATTTGATGATGGTACGCACTTTGACTACAGTAACAATGATGATCAGATGCTCGATCAAATTGCACAATTCAGTCCTGAAGATGTGCAAGGTTTTAAGGACCTGATGGTGGCATCGGAAAAATGTTTTCAGCTGGGTTTTGTCGAGCTGGGCATGGTACCTTTTGAAACCATTGGGGATGTGATTAAGGCCATGCCTAATTTAGCGCGTATGCAAGCTTGGCGCTCCATTTACAGCATGGTAGCCAAGCATATCAAGCATCCCAAGTTGCGCATCGTCATGAGCTTTCATCCCTTGCTCATTGGAGGTAACCCATATTCGGTCACTTGTGTTTATTCACTGATCCATTCCTTAGAGCGACGTTGGGGCGTGCATTCAGCCATGGGTGGTACTGGTGCCATTGTGCGCGAGCTGGTCAAGTTACTTGATGAACGAAATGTCCCAATACGTTATAACGCACCCGTCACGCGCATTAGCGTAGAGCAGGGTCGTGCCAAAGGCGTTGAGTTGGCCAATGGCGAGTTTTTACCCGCTGACATTGTGGTCAGCAACGGCGATGCCTCTTGGACTTACAAGCACCTTATTGAGCCGCAGCACCGCAAACATTGGACCGACAAGCGAATTGCCAAAGGGAAGTATTCTTCAGGCTTGTTTGTCTGGTACTTTGGCACCAATCGCAAATACGAAGATGTGCCGCACCACATGATGGTATTAGGCCCTCGCTACAAAGGTTTGCTGCAAGATATTTTCAAAAACCACAAACTGTCCAAAGATTTCAGTTTGTATTTGTACCGTCCAACGGCTACCGATCCTTCTTTGGCACCAGAGGGTTGCGACAGCTTTTATGCACTGTCTGTGGTCCCCAACTTGAGCAGTGAAACCGACTGGCCAGCCATCACTGAGCAGTATCGCGATGCCATTGCGACAGTGCTACAAGAAAGTGTGTTGCCAGATTTGAAACAGCATGTGGTGTCCTCCAAAGTCACCACGCCGCAAGATTTTCAAGACCGTTTGTGGTCCTATAAAGGTGCAGGTTTTGGTTTAGAGCCCATCTTGGTTCAAAGTGCTTGGTTTCGCCCACACAACAGAAGCGAAGATGTTGAAGGCTTGTTCATGGTGGGTGCCAGTAGCCAGCCAGGTGCTGGCGTGCCCAGTGTATTAATGTCAGCAAAAATGCTTGAAACGGTGGTTCCCGATGTCAAATCATTTGTCTGAATCAAGCGTGAATTCACCGCCAATCTCCTTGCCTTATGACTTAGAGGCTTGCACAGAGCTCATGCGCGGTGGCTCTAAATCTTTTTTCGCGGCCTCGCGCTTGTTGCCCGTTCGTTTAAGACCACCTGCCATCGCGCTTTACGCGTTTTGTCGTTTGGCCGATGACGCCATTGACGAGGGCGATAACCCCGTTTTGGCCATGGCCGACTTAAAGGCGCGCCTAGCCGCCATCTATGCTGGACGTCCTGGCGCCGAGGACGCTGACCGCGCGTTGACCATCGTGGTTCATCGCTATGGCGTTCCTTGTGGCTTGCTTGAGGCCTTGCTAGATGGTTTTTTGTGGGATTCGCAAGGCCGTCGTTACGAGACTTTGGCAGATGTAGAAGCCTATGGGGCCAGAGTTGCAGGCACTGTCGGCGCCATGATGTCGATCATCATGGGCGCAAATACCGATACTGCCATTGCCCGCGCCAGTGAACTGGGCGTGGCAATGCAACTGACCAATATTGCCAGAGACATCGGTGCCGATGCGCAAATGGGGCGTTTGTACATTCCCCGCTCTTGGTTTCGTGAAATTGGTATGGACGCAGATGCTTGGTTGGCCGATCCTGTTTTTGATTCTCGCATTGCTGGTTTTACGCAACGCTTGTTGTTGCGTGCAGACGCACTTTACCGACGCGGCGAATTTGGCTTGGCAGAACTGCCCTGGGACTGTCGCCCGGCTATTCAAGCTGCGCGTTTGGTCTATGCCGAAATTGGCAAACAATTAGAGCGCGAAGGCCTAAATTCTGTGAACCACCGCACCGTGGTTTCCACTGCGCGCAAACTGGCACTTATTGCCCGTGCTGCAGCGGTAGCGCTCAAGGCGCCTGCCGTTCCGGATGTCACGCTCAGCCCGGTTCCTGCCATTCATTACTTGGTAGACATTGTGAGTCTAGAGCGTAGCCCTCTGTCACTAGACAAACCATGGAAGCCACCTGCTCGAAGTTTCGATGAGCGTGTAGTCTGGATGGTGGAATTGTTCAGCCGCTTAGAACAACGCGAGAAGTCGCATCGTTCATAAGCTCGATACCCGTGAACTTGAAATTCATTGAAGTTGGGGTGTTGCTGGTTGCAGGCGTTTTATTTGTCGCATGGCAATTACGTGATTTGCGACGTGCCAAAGAAACGACGCGATTAAAACGTGAAGCAGAAAAGCAAGCGATGCAGTGCGATGCGAAGGCCTCAACAACACCCGTTACGCCGCCTTCAAAAAATGATTGACCATGACGCCTAATCTCAAAGTCATTCACTTGGTGTGTGCGTGCTTGTTTTTAGGCAACGTCATTGTGAGTGGTGTCTGGGCCTTGCTGGCCGAGCGAACGCGCAATCACGCCATCATTCAATTCAGTAACAAGATGGTCCTGATTACGGACGCTATGTTCACTTTGGTCGGTGCGGTGGGGGTGGTCTGGACTGGTCACGGCATGGCAGAAAATTTTGGCGGTGGCGCCAGTCATCCATGGATTCAGTGGTCGTATTGGTTGCTGACTTTTTCAGGTTTGATTTGGCTGTTCGTTCTAGTGCCGATTCAATTCAAACAACGTGCGTTGCTTCAGCAATATTCCGAGATCACTGAGGACTATTGGCGCCTGTCCCGTATTTGGAAAATAGCCGGTGCAATCTCCACTGTGCTTCCCTTACCTATTGTGTATTTCATGGTCACCAAGTCAGTTTGATTGGCATGACCTACCGCCATCGCCATTGCGAATGACTTCTTCAAAATCCTCGCTCGCCAATCGCGTTGTCTTGATCACTGGCGCTGCTTCGGGCATTGGCGCTGCCACAGCGCTAGAGGTTGTCGCCCAAGGTGGTATTCCTGTCTTGGTAGACTGCGATGCAGAGCCATTAGCAAAAATGGCCCAACAATGCGGCCCTGAAACTCTTCACTGGGTGGCCGATGTGACGCAGCTTCAAGCGATGCAACAGGTGGTTGAACAAACCTTGCTCAACTTGGGCCGAATTGACATCGTTTTTGCAAACGCTGGCGTTGCTGCTTTTGGACCCATTGCCTACATTGAGCCCGATGCATGGAAGCGTTGTATCGAGGTTAATGTATTTGGTGTTTTCAATACCATTCGGGCTGCATTACCAGCCATCATGCAGCAGCGCGGCTATGTCCTGATCAACGCGTCCTCTTCTTCATTTGCACATCCGCCAGTCATGTCTGCCTATGCAGCTAGCAAATCGGCTGTCGAGGCCATGGGCAATTCATTGCGCATCGAAATGGCGGCGCATGGGGTCGGTGTGGGGGTGGTGCACGCGGGCTGGGTTAGCACACCGCTGGTGACGGAAGGTGCTTTGCATCCAGGCTTTGTCAGATTACGCGCCACCATGCCAGGGCCAATGAACAGCGAAACTTCGCCGGAGGAAACGGCACGCGTCATTGTGCAGGGCATGCTGCAGCGCAAGCGCCGAATTTGGGTGCCTGGATGGTTGAAAATTCTTTTCGCTTTACGAGCGTTGCTTCACATGCCGTTTGCCGAACGCGAACTCTTGCGCGCTGCACCAGAAATTGAAAGCATTTACCTTGAGGGCTTAGATGCAGAGGGTGCTTTGGCTTCCAGCTTTGGGCCGAGGGAGAGAGAGCGCACGTTGGCCCGTGCCCGGCAGCAAGACTCTGAAAATTAAATCAGCGTCATATTGCAACTAAGCCCGCCTAGGCATTCTCCAAGGCAGCATGAATCTCACAGGCAATGACACCAATCTGGGAATGTCCAACGACTCATGGACGGCTGTGACGTTTTCTCCCAGCAAATGGGTGCGCAGCAAAGAGCGAACATAAAACGGTGTGTCTTCTAAGGTGCTAATAACTTCAGGCGCCTGACCCGATTCACTGCACATGCCACGCGCTAACAACCAACCTGAAGACGGCAGCTTGTGTCTAGCAGGTGCTGTGAAAGGTGTGTAACTGCCATCTGGTGAAAAGCGTTGCGCTACCACGCGGCCTGGCCCTTGTTTAGGTCTGACGTCATACACCACGCTGGTATCGCCATTGGCCATTTCGGCGCGAGCCCAATCCCAATCTTGAAAGCCGTTCTCTACGGGTTCATCGCCTTCGTTGGAATCCATGTAAGCATGGCCACGCCAGTTGAAATGGGGTTTGTCCATTGCTACCTCGACACGCGAACAAGGTGCAATTGGGCCCCAGCGGTGCAAGCCCTCGTTGTCCAAGGGCGTGACAAAGTTACAAAGTCCTTCTGGTCGAACTGTGACACGGCCGCGCACGCGCATGGGGATGGGCACATTGATTTCATCAATGTCAATGGTCAGCGATTGGCCGTCCCAGTGCAAACTGCTAGGACCTATTTGGTAATGATGTGCGTTACGCGAAATATGGCTTCGTCCGCGTTCTGTCATGGTCCATCGTTTGCCGCCCTTGCCATACAAGGCCACATTCAAGGCGCAGTGGTTTTCAGGATCAGCAACGCCGCCAGCCCGCTTTCTTGCCAAAGCGTAATAAGGCGAAAATACACTACCTACAAAAGCAATGATCGAAAGACCGTATTCACCGTCGTCGCTTAGCGCATCGACATACCACCAGAGATAACCACCCGGTGTGACAACTTGGTCAAACCGAGGTCCGCCATCAGGGCCGCGGCCGCCAAACGCCCCGACATGGCCGCCATCGGTACGCCGGGTCCCGGGTGCACGCTGCCCCCCGCCGTGTAAAGTCCCGGCACTTTGCTGCGAGAGGAGGGGCGCGCGAAGGCCGACATCCAGCCGTGAGTCGCTTGGCCATAAAGAGCGCCCCCACTGCCCGGAAACAGGTGCGCAAAGTCCTGCGGTAGCGTGCGCACCACTTGCTGCGGCGAAGCCTCGATCTGTAGGCCACAGCGACGCATCAGCGCCAAACTGCTCGATTCGCATTCGTGTATCTCCGATGAATTGAAGGAATGAGTGTCGCCATCAGCGGGCGCATTGACCAAACACAAAAGTCTTTCCAAGCCAGGAGCGGCCAGCCCCTCGTCGCTTCGATCTTGCGCACAAACATAAACGGTACCTTGCTTAGGGAGTCTGCGTTTTTGAAAAATATCATCAAATTCAGCGTAGTAATTTTGATTGAAAAATACGTTGTGCCGTACCAAGGGAAAGCCGCTGGATTTAGCATGCATAGACAGTGTGAATGCAGACAAAGAACGATTTTGTGCGGGCACTGCCTGAAAGCTGGGTTTGACTGCTGGTCCCAAAAGACCTTGTGCCATCGCTGCAACATCACCGTTAAAAATCACATGATCAGCGACAATGATTTCGCCTGAATCAAGTTGTACACCACTAATGCGTCCGCCATTTGTCAGTATGCGCTCACACGCATTTCCGTAGCGAGGTTTGACACCCCATTTTTCGCCCAACTGAGCCAGCGCTTTGGCTACTTCAAACATGCCACCCGACACCGACCACACACCGTCTAACTCCACCTGAGCTACCAACATCAAGGTGGCAGGCGCTGACCAAGGCGAAGCACCGCAGTAGGTGGCATAGCGGCCAAACAATTGTTGTAAGCGAGGATCGTGAAAGTGACGACCCAAACTTCGCCACAAACTGGCGAAGGGCCCTAAGCCCGTGAGTGTTGCCAAGCCTTGGAATCCGAGGTCGCCCACCATGCTTAAAAGATTGGGACGCTCGCTTCGAATGTAGGGTTTTTCAAGTGTGTCATAAAGACTTCGCGCTTCTTTGCAGAAGCCTAAAAATCGTTTGGCTTCTTGTGGGCTGCTGAAGGCCGCAATGGCATCAGCTGTCCGCTCGGTGTCAGACAATAAATCGAGTGTCTGTGGGCTGCCATCCCAGGCATGTCTGGCCAGCACACCGATGTTTTCAAGTTTCAAAATCTCTGACAGAGACGTGCCCATTTCCTGAAGCATTTGGTCCAAGACCCAGCGCATAGTGAACACCGTCGGTCCCGAATCAACACCCACACCATCAACCTGAACTTGGCGGATTTTTCCGCCAGGTGTTGCTGCGCTTTCAAGCAGTGTGACATCCAATCCGCGGTGTGCCAAGACCAACGCACTGACCAAACCGCCAATGCCTGCGCCAACCACCACCACACGCGGCGTTCGCGCAGCGCTATGCATAGACCTTGCCCTGCCATTGACCCTGAACTTGCAAAGGTACAAATCGAGCAAACATAGATTCAGAAAAATAGTCGTTTTGAACAGCTGCTTGAATGGCCTCCAAGTGCGCACCAGAACGTGCATAAGCATTCATATCGGACACACTGTCCCAAATGCTGAAAGTGGCTTGTCGTACAAAAGGTGCTTCGCCCAAACCGACCGCCAATTGGCAACCTTTGGCATTGCTTAGAGCTGTTTGAGAGGGCGGTGCATGCCGCCAAAATTCTGGCGCTTTACCCAACCTAATGGAGGCGCGGGTCAATGCGGCTACAGGTCCTTTGATCGGTTGTGCCGTACAAACATCTAGTGATTGGCCGTCCCAACTGCCGCGGCACGACCATGTTTTAAGAAGGGCGCAATAAAATTCGCTAGATCGCTCTTGATACGCTTGCAATACAGTTGAATTTTGAATGAATTCTTGTGCTGTTGGTAAAGACTCAAACAAACCAAACAAACCTTGCCGTGAAGGACTAGGGCGAAGCCCAAAACCACCCTCATAACCACTGCCCAATACTTTTGAAAAAAGCAGACCAGGAACGCCTTGCAAAGCTTGAGGTCCTTTGACAATGCGAGACCAACCCCATAGACGAGAACCTTCAGCAATGTCAGCCAACAACAGCACGACCACTTGGTCATTTTCAGCTGTTGAAGTTGGCGTGTACATGACAGAATCTCCAAATAAAAAAAGGCCTGAACCGCAACGGGTGCAGGCCTTGTGGGTCTCAAAGTTTAAGGCTTAGCGGCGGCCTGAAGCTCTGGGAAATCTTTGGCCATTTGTGCGCCATACAGCGGTTTGTAAGCGCCTTGGTGGCAGGTGCTGCAATTGACCTTGGCCACATCACCTTTAGGTCCGAGGCGATTGGCTGGGAACTTGTCAGTCAGCGGAACCATGTACTCGTTGTTCAAATCACGTGCCATCTTAATGCCGTGCCAAGCGGTCACGCGTTGTGGTCTAGATTCTTCCCATGAAGCGAAGTTGCGCGTGTTGTGGCAATACGTGCAGTTCACACCCAAGGACTCAGACATATGCACCATGAGCGAGTAGGTGAATTCGGCTTGCTTGGTCGATGCACGGTTGGCATTGGCGCCTATACCGGTCATGGCCGTATCGCTGTTCACACGAATAGGCTGTGCATCCTTCAGGTAAGGCGTGAAGGGATCAAACGGCAAAGACGATAAACCTGCTTCTTTCGTTGCAATATTTTGACCTGCCAAATCACCTAACAAGCTGTTTGCATATTTGCGATCTTTAGGCTCCGTCCAAACTTGCGTAGGAACGTTGTTGCCACGGTGGCAGGTATAGCAGGTGACGCCAGTCTCGGCCACGTGTGCCTTGTAGTCTTGGTTCACCTTTTGCGTCATCTCAATCATGCGCCGGGCCACCACTTTGGTGTACTTGCCGTCATCCGCAAAATTTTGAACATTGTGGCAGTATGCACAACCAGCTTCAGGCGCAACCCATTGGGTAATGGAGGCCATATGTCGATTGAACTGACCCACACTCAAATCGCCCAACACTTGAACATTTTGATAAACGTCCTTGGCTTTGGGGCCTTCGGCTGAAGCCGCTTCTGCAGCAGCAGGTGCGGTATTCAACGCCGCTTCCTTAGCCAATGTGCGTGGGTTGTAGATTTGTTCCATGCCGGTGCCACGGTAACCAGTTTGAACTGTTTCAATGGGTGGCCGTTCACAGCCTGCCAGCATGGCAGCTGCCATGAGGCAAAGTGCAGTTTTAAAAATTATTTTCATGGTTTCACTCCCAGAATAGCTGGATCGACCACTACAGGGCTACCCAATGGATAAGCGGGTACAACATGGTGTTTGACAGACCAGAGGTACCAGTTGTCAACGACGGTTCCTGTTAGCAAGATACCGATGCCACCAACCAAGGGGCAAAGCACTGCAAACCACCAGGCCCAGCGGTGAATGGATTCCATCGTGGCGTTAAAGCCCATGGTCCAACGCCAGAACAAGGCAGCACGCTCAGAAGCTGTACCGCGATCTACAATTTGTTCAATCTCACGCTCACCGCCGTAACGGCTTACAGCCAGAATAGTGGCGCCGTGCATTGCAAACAACAACACAGAGCCATACAAGAACACAATCGATAAGGCATGGAACGGGTTGTAGAACAAGTTTCCGTATCTGAGAGAAATGGCCGAGACCCAATCTAAGTGCGGAAAGATCCCAAAGGGTACCGCCTCAGACCAGCTGCCCATCATGATGGGGCGGAAGAAACCGCAAACCAAGTAAAGCCAAATGGCTGCTGCAAAGGCCCATGCCACATGCGTGCCTAAGCCAAGTTGTCTGGCGCGCCGATAAGTTCGCACCCACCACAACATGATGGAGATGGTGAGCAAGAAGCCCACGATGAGCCACCAACCGCCTTGTGCCAGCGGAGGAATGCCCAAGCCGTAAGCGGGAGGTGGTGGTTCTAATGCAAGCCAGAACAACTGACGAATGAGCTGAATTGGATTCCAGTCAACCGAAGCCAACATGTTGAAGCCGATAATGTTGAAGGCAGCGATGCCGAAAATCAAGGACGCTACGCCGAGCGAGCCTAGATAAACAGGACCGATTTGTGCATTGCCAATGCGACCTAAGAGGTGCACCAGAAAGGGTTCTCCCGTGCGCTTGTCGTCGCCGCGAGGTAAGTCAACGCCATGGTGCACAGGCCCGACGGGCTGCACCGAGGTGAAAAGATTTTGGTATTCGGCCATTTCAATTTCCTCTCTTTAATTAGGTGCGCCAGATGGGCATGTTGAGCCACCAGCCCCACCACTCAGGCCAAGCGCCGGTCCAGAACGGGCCGCTGACAACAATACAAACAATACCGAACCAAACGCCTGCCAGTGCCAAGAACAGGCCTAAGCGGTGAATGCCTAAAGTTCCGACCGAGTAACCAATGAGGTCACGGAAGAAGGTGTCTTCGTGTTCAGGTGACTTCACAACTTCGCCCTTGCCAGGGTTGGTAGCTGAGAGCACCAAGCCGCCGTGCATCGAGAGTGCCAACGTCGCAGCAAAGAACAAGCTGGCTGCAATCATGTGCCACGGGTTGTAGTGGAAGTGCAAGTACTGGTAAGCCGTATTGCTAACCCAGTCAAGGTGGCTGTAGATGCCGTAGGGGAACGCATGACCCCAAGCACCCATTAGCACGGGGCGAATCACTTGCAAACTCACATACGCAAGAATGGCCATGCCGAAAGCCACAGGCACATGCAAACCCATGCCTAACTTTCGACAAATTTCAACTTCACGCAATGCCCATGATACAAACGCACCAATGGCGCAGACTGTGATCAGTTGCCAAAGCCCACCTTCCATCATGGGAGCGAAACGCAAGCCATAAGAGATGTCGGGTGGCGCAATGTTAATTTGCCAAACATTCCATGTAGGGCCCATTGCTGCGCCCCACAAAATCATCATGGTGCCCATCAGGGCAAAAAAGATTGTCGTGATTCCAAAGAATCCGACATAAAAAGGACCGACCCAGAAATCAAACAGGTCGCCCCCAAAAAGAGTACCGCCGCGTACACGGTATTTGCGTTCAAAACTCAGCATGGACATAGTTGCATCCTCCGACCGATTGACTGTTTGTGAGGTCTTGTAGGCTTCAAAATAAAAAACAAAAGGACAGACGCATCGTTCAAATCAATTGAGCGAGGTGCGTCTGTC
>CANKXC010000015.1 GCA_947487355.1 Comamonadaceae bacterium
CTGTTCTTGGCTTCTGTAGCAGTGACACGCATGATGATCTTCCTAAGTGATTGGCCATTTTAGCCATTGTGGTTACGGCTTTGCAAGGAAGATGACTTACATTTTGATTCAGTAATTTTTGACACTGATAACCGATGTGTTTAGCCCCATTTAGCACGCTGAGTAGCAAGGCTAAGGGCTGCTTCCTCACACTGTAGCGTTGAGCAGTTTGCCTATTGGGGGCTTCCTCATACTGGGGTACCAGAAATCGTCAGCCCCCAATAGGCAAACTACTCAACTCTCTAGCGCAGAAAATTTCTGCATACCACCAAAGCTGTTCGCAGTCTGGGTGATGGCCCCTTCCGCGCCGGGGCTGATCAAACGGGTGATCGGACCGTGGCGCAGTCTGGTGCGATCTTCTCTCCGTTTGAGTACCGCCCGTGAAAGCGGAACCAATCTTGTGCCGACAGTGCGCCCGGCAGAATCTTCTTGAACGCCTCGGGTGTACCCCGCGGACCTTTCTGGAGCTCGTAGTAAAGAAACATATGGTGCAAATCCTTGAGAAACAACTTTCGCAAGAAGATCGGCATGGCTAGCTTGGCCTTGACTGGTACGCCACTTACCTTGGACAGGGCTGCAGCGACCTGTAACAAGTCACCCTGCCAACCAATCACATCCAGCGACTTGCCGAGCCAGGTTTGCGGATCTTTCAGTTGAATAGCGGCTGCACGACCAATGTCGTAGGTCGCGCAGTACTTGCAGTCTTGCATCGTCAAGAACTTCACCACGCCTTTTTTGAGCGGGTTCCAATTGGCGGCGTCATCCAGGTTTTCAAAGAAAGCACAGGGCCGCAAGATAGAAAACGGCACACCAGATTCATGCAGGTATTTTTCGAGGGCTACCTTGGCATGCAGGTGCTTCACATGCTCGTCAAAGAACTCTGCATCTGCAACACTCATGAACACCAGGTGCTCCACCCCTGCGGCCTTGGCCGCGTCAATGGCGGCACGCCCTTGCTCAAACTCCAAGCTCGCGCTCTTCTTGGCGGCACCAAAGTAATCGGTGATGACGAACACCTTTCTTGCGCCAGTTTCGGCAAAGGCTCGATCCAGATCTGCACGCACGGTGTAGTTGCAGACCACGGGCTTGACGCCCTGCTCCGCCAGCGTGCCCTTGCTTGAGCGCGTGGTTCCATATACCTCGTAGCCCGCCTCTAGCAGGGCCCGACAAACATTTCGCCCGACCTTGCCTGTGGCATTGAGTACCAAAATTTTTTCAGCTGACATAGAAAAACCTTAGGGTGAAAACCAAATTGTTGATCTAATGTTAAGGTATTAAATTCAAAACAAAATATCTATATTTAAGACGTTTTGTCTCAAATTTGGAACACTCATGAATCTTGATGACCTTTCAGACTTCTTATTGGTCGCCACCCATGAGGGCTTCGCCAAGGCTAGCCGTGCGAGCGGAAAGTCAAAGGCAAGCCTGTCTCGCAAAGTCATGGCGTTGGAGGCGTCGCTAGGTGTACGGCTGTTCGAACGTGGCGCACGATTGGTTCGCTTGACGGAAGAAGGCGAGCAACTGCTAGCGCGCACCAATGGTCCTATGCGGGAAATTTCAGAGGCTACCGTCGTGCTGCGCGATGGGCGAATACAACCTCACGGATTGCTGCGTTTAAACGTTCCGACTCTTTTCGCACAAATGATGTTGGGCAGACTTGCCGCTGAGTTCACACGCGCCTACCCCGATGTCAAGCTGGCAATAACACTCGACGATCGCCAAGTGGACTTGGTCAATGAGGGCTTCGATCTCGTCATTCGGGTCAACCCAGAAGTCAATTCAGAACTTGTGGGGCGCTGCTTTTTAAAGGATCAAGTCCTCGTGGTATCAACACCTGAACTGAAAAAGCGATTTCTAAGATCTGGGCAAAAATCTGCTCGTTCTGTACCTGTCATCACTCGCACATCTTCTTCTAATGAATTCACTTGGAAAATCGCCGGCGTTGCCGCAAAGGAAATAACGATACAAACAGTGCTTCAACTGCCACAGTTCACGATGATTCGTGATGCAGCGCTCACAGGCCTAGGCGCTGCAAGACTCCCACACCTTGTCGTGGCAGACGACTTGGCTGCAGGTCGCTTGGTGTCATGGGGTCCAGCAACTGATCAACCATCAGAGTTGTGGGCGCTTCATACCTCAAGCCGTCTGCCCAGCGCGAAGGTCAAAGCATTCATAAGTTTCTTGGAAGCGGCGTTTCGAAAAGTCCGACCATGATCTTCTGATGGCGCAAAACACACCTGACCACAAACTGCCTAGGTTTTCAAGGAGAAGTAAATCAAACACTTGGAAGTTGAATAAAAATCCAAAGTTTTAAGGCTGCATTTAGTTGTTGATTCCAACATTAGATATCATCCGTCATCATGCGCGCGCCTCAAAACCTTATATCGACTGCCAGGCTAGTACTTGCGCCTGCGCACGCAGACCTTGCAAAAAGGGTTACCGAGTTTTACAAGCGCAATGAACTTCATCTGACACCTTGGGATCCGCCAAAGCCAACAGACTTTTTCAGTGAGGATTTTCAGCGCAAACGACTTCAGCAAGCAGAAGCAGACACTAAGGCTGGTACCGCTATGCGTTGGTGGCTTTACCTAAACAACGAACCCAATGTCTTGGTGGGTAGCATTGGATTGAGTGCCATTGCACGTGGTCCCTTTCAAAATGCCTTGCTTGGTTACGCACTCGAGGGCGAGTTGCAAGGCCAAGGCTTGATGCAAGAAGGTTTAAGCGCAGTCATCATGCATGCGTTTTCTGCAGAAATTAACTTGCACCGCATTCAAGCCAATGTTAGACCCGACAATCTTCGAAGCCTGCGCGTTTTAGAGCGACTAGGGTTTGAGCGTGAGGGATATGCAAAAGACTATTTGTACATCCACGACAAGTGGCACGACCACGTGATGTTTGCCTTGCGAAACGCAAATTTCAGAGGGATACCTATTGGTTAGCATCTTTGCCCAGATAGCCTAGCGAAACTGGCGGAGAAGGTGGGATTCGAACCCACGGTGATGTTGCCACCACGCCTGATTTCGAGTCAGGTACATTCGACCACTCTGCCACTTCTCCGGTGTTCATCTTTGCGGCGGGTCACTGCCGCAAATTCTATCAGCGCATTGGATTCAAAAATTTAAGCACGCAGCTCAGTCACGCCACCCATGTAAGGGCGCAAAACTTCGGGCACCGTCACAGAGCCATCGGCGTTTTGATAATTCTCAAGCACAGCTACCAAAGCACGGCCCACCGCCAAGCCTGAGCCATTCAAGGTGTGCACCAATTCATTCTTGCCTTGCGCATTTTTAAAGCGCGCTTGCAAACGACGCGCTTGAAATGCTTCGCAGTTAGAGCAAGAACTGATTTCACGATATGTGCCCTGCGCAGGCACCCACACTTCGAGGTCATATGTTTTGGTAGCGCCAAAACCCATATCACCCGAGCACAACAACATGACACGATAAGGCAAGCCCAGTTTTTGCAAAATAGCTTCTGCATGGCCCGTCATTTCTTCCAGCGCTTCGTAGCTTTTCTCTGGATGAACAATTTGCACCATCTCCACTTTGTCAAACTGATGCTGACGAATGAGGCCGCGTGTATCGCGCCCCGCACTGCCTGCTTCCGAGCGGAAGCAAGGGGTGTGCGCTGTCAGCTTCATAGGCAAATCTGATTCGGCCAAAATTTCATCGCGCACCACATTGGTCAAGGTCACTTCAGATGTGGGAATCAAATACAAGGCTTGATTGTCGGCGCCTTCTTCGGCGTCTTGACCACCTTTTTTGGCCGCAAACAAATCGCCTTCAAACTTGGGTAATTGCCCGGTACCGCGCAGCGTTTCTGCATTGACCACATAGGGTGTGTAGCACTCTGTGTAGCCATGCTGCTGAGTTTGCGTGTCCAACATGAACTGCGCCAGGGCGCGATGCATGCGCGCAATTTGACCGCGCATAAACGTAAAACGTGAGCCCGACAATTTAATGCCAGTGTCAAAGTCGAGACCTAGTTTTTCACCAATGTCCACATGGTCGCGAACTTCAAAGTCAAAGGACTTGGGTCCTTTGCCATCCACACTCCACTTGCGCACTTCAACATTGCCATGTTCGTCAGTGCCCACAGGCACGCTTTCGTGCGGTAGGTTGGGCACAGCTAGGAGCATGTCTTGGAGTTCTGCTTGCAAGGCTTCTAGACGAACAGCCGATGTATCGAGTTCTGTTTTGATGCTGGCCACATCGGCCATGACTTGATCTGTGCTTTCGCCTTTGGACTTCAACATGCCAATTTGCTTGGACAAGTTGTTGCGTTGGCTTTGCAGTTCTTCAGTGCGTGTCTGCAAAGTCTTGCGCTCTGTTTCTAGTGCACGAAACTTTTCCACATTCAAAAACGCTTGTGGGTTTTTGCGAGTTTCCAAACGCGCAACGGCGGCGTCTAGGTCTTTACGAAGCAATAAGATGTCTAACATTTTGAAAAAGATTTAAGTGGCCACCAATTCAATGGCCATCGTTTAATTTTAGGCCCTTGGGCAAGGGGAATTTGATGGTCTCTGTCACACCATCTAATTTGCGAATAGATGTTGCGCCCAATGCGCGCAAACGCGTAATAACATCTTGAACCAAGACCTCAGGGGCTGATGCGCCTGCTGTCAGTCCCACGCGGTGCTTGCCAACAAACCATTCGTTTTGAAGTTCTTCAGCGCTGTCAATCATGTAGCTGTCTGCGCCCATGCGCGCGCCCAGTTCCCGCAGGCGGTTGCTGTTGGAACTGGTAGGACTGCCCACCACCACCAACACATCGACTTGAGGCCCCATCAGCTTGACTGCATCTTGTCGGTTTTGAGTGGCGTAGCAAATGTCTTGTTGCTTGGGCTCGCGCACCTTTGGGAAGCGCTCTTTAACGGCCAATAAAATTTCTGCCGCATCGTCCACACTCAATGTGGTTTGGGTGACGACAGCCAACAATTCAGTTTGTCGGGGCTGCACTTTGGCTACATCATGGGCGTCTTCCACTAAGTGGATGCCATCGGGCAATTGACCCATGGTCCCTTCAACTTCTGGATGGCCTTTGTGGCCAATCATGATGAATTCGTAGCCTTCTTTGTGGAGCTTGGCCACTTCAACGTGCACCTTGGTGACCAGAGGGCAAGTGGCATCAAAAATGGTGAAGCCGCGCGCTTCTGCTTCTGCTTGAACGGCTTTGCTAACGCCATGTGCGCTGAACACCAAGGTGGCGCCTGGCGGTACATCGCTTAATTCTTCAATGAAGATGGCACCTTTGGTTTTGAGATCATTCACAACATAGGTGTTGTGCACAATTTCATGGCGCACATAAATGGGCCGACCAAACTTGGCAATGGCCGCTTCCACAATGTCGATAGCCCGATCAACACCTGCACAAAATCCGCGAGGTTCTGCCAACAAAATTTCTTGTACGCCCATAAGTTGCCTTTACTTGCCTTTACTTGACTTTGTTTGCCTAGGGTGGATTTACAAAATACCAATCACATGAACTTCAAACGTCACAGGGTGCCCAGCCAAAGGATGGTTGAAGTCAAACAACACCGCACCGTCCTCGGCCACTTGCATGACTGCGCCCGCATACGTGCCGTGGCCGTCAGGCGTGGGAAATTGCACCACATCGCCCGGCACATAGTGTTCTTGCGATGCACCCAATTGGGCCAACAGTTTACGCGCAACCCATTGCTGCATGTCGGGGTTGCGCTCGCCAAAAGCCACGCCTGGGGCCAACTCAAAAGTGGTGCGCACGCCCTCTTCCAAACCTATCAAAGCGGCCTCCATGCCTGGCGATAACTCACCAGAACCCAAAGACAAAGTTGCAGGCTTGTCCTCGAAGGTGTTGATGAGCGTGCCTTGAGGTCCTGCCAATCGGTAGTGCAGCGTTAAAAAAGAGCCAGCTTGGACAGTGGTCATAAATATTGAATCAAAGAAAAAGGCTTTGAAAGCGCAAGTTGCGCAATTCAAAGAAGGCCAATGCAAGCCCAAACCAACCCCGGCAAAGGGAATTCGGTTCAAACTTCATCAGTCGAATGTGCCATTGTAAAAAGCTTCTGTGGCTTTCACCCCAAAAAGCAGCACTCTGGCCAATTTATCGCATCAAAAAACCCATGAATCTCCAAGAATTACCGCCAGACACTCGCCCCCGCGAAAAAATACTCACTCGGGGGCCTAGCGCTTTAAGCGATACAGAGTTGTTGGCCCTCCTCCTTAGAACAGGCATTGCGGGGCGCAATGTGTTGCAATTGGCGCAAGACATGCTTATGGCCAGCGGCGGGCTGGCCAATTTATTGCTCACTCTGCCGCAGCACACACCTCCAATCAAAGGTCTGGGGCCTGCTAAGCAGGCCGAGCTATTGGCCGTGATGGAATTGGCCAAACGGGCCATGGCCCAGCAACTCAGCACCCGAGAAGTCATGCAAAGCGCCGCCAGTGTTCAGTTGTACTTACAGCTTCATCTGGCGCACACCTCACACGAGGTATTTGCCATGCTTTTTTTGGATGCGCAACACAAATTGATTTGCATGGAAACATTGTTTCGGGGCACCTTAAGCCAAACCAGCGTTTACCCCCGAGAGGTCGTACTGCGCGCCCTTCACCATCAAAGTGCCGCAGTTGTCCTCGCCCACAACCACCCCAGTGGTTCAGTTCATCCCAGCCCAGCCGATTTACACCTCACCCAAAGCCTAAAGTCAGCCTTGGCCATGGTCGATGTACGCGTGCTAGACCATGTCATTGTCGGACCCGGCCAGGCTTTTTCCATGGCAGAGCAAGGCGTTTTATAGGTCACATATTTTTTCGACATGGCTTGTGGCAACATTGGCGGGTGAAATTCCAATCGCTTCAAGATCTCAAACAAGTTCAAAAGCAAATTGCGGAGGCGCAGGCCAAAGCTGCTGCTGAAGCGGCTGCGCGCGCGGCTGAACAAAAAAGATTAGAAGCCGAAAAAAATCTTTTTGTGAGGGCGGTGGGTCAAGTTGCACTGATGCCCTCCAGCAATAAGGCACACATTCCCAAAGTTCCTCGGGCCCCTGTGGCCACGCAGTTGCAAATAGACGAGGCCAAGGTCATTCAAGATTCTTTAAGCGATGAGTTTGATGTCAGCACCTTGCTAGACACCGACGATGCGCTCAGCTTTAGAAGGCCCAGTGTGGGGCCCGAAGTGACACGCAAATTGCGCAAAGGCGATTGGGCCATTCAAAGAGAAATAGATTTGCACGGCCTAAGAAGTGATGAAGCCAGGTTGGCGCTGTCCATCTTCATTCGAGAGGCACACAAACACGGCATTCGATGTGTTCGTGTGGTGCATGGCAAAGGCTTAGGATCGCCGGGCAAAACACCTGTGCTCAAATCCAAAGTGCACAGTTGGTTGGTCCAAAAAAATCAAGTGATGGCGTTTGTGCAAGCCAAACCCGCTGAAGGCGGCGCTGGTGCATTGGTGGTTTTACTAACGCCCTCCTAAGCAAGCATAGTTCAAGACCCGCGCTATGGATCGCGAAATTATTCGGACGCTTGACGCAATGTTTGCGACACCGGTTGTCTGAGCACTTCGGCCAAGCCCCACCAGCCCGCCAACCAAGCCAATACCGCACCAGTAAGTGCGCCAGCAACAGGCACCCAAAGCGAGGCGGTCCACTCAAACTCAAATACAAAGCGGGCCAAGCCCCAGCCCACCAGCTCGGCGACCAAGCTGGCCAAGAAGCCAGCCATGAGGCCCACGCCCATGAGCTCGGCGGTTTGCACTTGACTGAGCAAGCGACCTGTTGCACCCAATGCACGCATGATGGCAAATTCACGCTTGCGTTCTTCGCGTGTTGAAGTGACAGCCGCCGTAAGTACCAGCAAGCCAGCCAACAAAGTAAAGGCAAACAAAAACTCTACCGCGCGAATAACTTGGTCCAATACTTTTTGCACCTGCGTCAATGAAGCACGAAGGTCTACGCTGGTGACATTGGGAAACTGTTGGAGCAAGTTGCGCTCAAAGGATGGCACATCGGGTGACTTGAATGCAGCCATGTAACTCAGGGGCACATTGGGCAAATTGTCGACAGGGTAAATGACAAAAAAGTTAGCCCGCATGGAGCCCCAATCAACTTTGCGCAGCGACGTTACACGCCCTTCTGACAAAACACCGCCAATGTCAAATTGGAGGCGGTCGCCCATCTTAAGACCCAAGGTTTTGGCAATGCCAACCTCCACACTGACAGCGTCTTTTTCATTTTCTAGCCATGTCCCTTTGACCACTTCGTTGTGTTCGGGTTTGGCTGCCCTTGACGACAAATTGAATTCACGGTCAACCAATCGCTTGGCTCGTTCGTCTGTGAAATCTTGTGGGCTGACAGACTTGCCATTGATGGCCACCAAGCGGCCCCGAATCATGGGATACCAATCGTAGTTTTGAACACCTGTCTGTTTCAGTGTGCTTTGAAAAGCTTGTGTTTGATCGGGTTGGACATTGATGACAAAACGATCGGGTGCGTTGATAGGCGTAGCCTTGCGCCAACTGCTAATGAGATCGGTGCGCAGCAACACCAAAAGCACCAGTGCCAACAAACCCACCGACAAAGCACTGACCTGCACCACAGCGTAAACCGGCCGAGCCATCACTTGGCGAGTGGCCAACAACAACCATCGAGGGGTGGTGTTGCTTGGCACCCAGCTGCGCAACAATTTCAAAGCCAACCAAGTGGCACCTGCAAACATGAGTGTGGCAAGGGCAAAACCACCCACTGTCATTAAGCCCAATTTGACATCACGACTGGCCCACATCAGGGCGCCAGCAAAGCCCAACAAACCTGCAATCAAAACACCAACAGACGCAGGTTGTAGGCCACCCATGTCACGGCGAATCACGCGCAGTGCAGGCACTTGCGCCAATTGCAAAACAGGCGGCAAACCAAATGCCAACAAAAGCGTCAGGCCCATGCCCAAGCCTAGCCATGCGGGGGCACCTGTTGCCGAGGGCAATTGCACATCGACCAATCCCGCCAGCAACCACACAAAAGCGTAGTGAACGCCATAGCCCACCATGACACCCAACAAGCTTGCAACCAGTCCCGCAGTGATAAATTCAAAAGCGTAAGCAATTGAAAGCGTTTGTTGGCTTTGCCCCAGTACACGCAACAACGCACACGCATCAAGGTGCTTGGCTGCAAAGGTTCTGGCGGCCAGCGCCACTGCCACAGCACACAAAAGTGCAGCCAATAGCGCAACCAAGTTCAAGAATTTTTCTGCACGGTCTAGCGTTTGCCGCAATTCAGGGCGACCACTTTCCATGGACTCAACTTGAATACCGCGCACTTCGGGTTTGGCAACTTCATCTCTTGCCCACTTGATGAACTTTTGGACATTGGCCTGAGATTCTTCTCCTGCAACCGCCAAGCGATAAGACAAGCGACTGGCTGGTTGAACGAGCCCCGTCGCAGGAATGTCCATTTGATTGACCATGACCCTTGGCGCAAAATTCATGAAGCCGGCACCGCGGTCTGGCTCTCTGTCTATCAATGCGCTAATCTGAAATGCCTTATCGCCCAGCCAAAGTTTGTCGCCAAACTTGATGTTCAACACATCCAACAAAGCAGGATCCACCCAAGCCTGACCCGAAGAAGGCACTTGACGAGTTGCCTGCGATTTTGAATTGTCTGATAGGCTTGCACCCTCAACACTTAGCAAGGTCAATTGACCTCGAAGTGGATAGCCTTCTGACACGGCCTTGAGGGCCACCAGTTTGGTTTCGCCACCTTGCGCATCGTCAGCGCGTGCCATGCTGGGAAAACTCAATGTGGCATTGGTTTTAAGGCCCAGTTGTTGGGCTTTTTGAAGAAAGTTTTCTGCTGTGGGTTTGTCACTGACCACCACAGCATCACCGCCAATGAGTTGGCGTGCATCGCGCCATAAACCAGCCTGCAAGCGATCAGAAAAGAAGCCAACTGCAGAAAGAGCTGACACGGCCAACACCACCGACAAGACCAGCAAGTTCAGCTCGCCCGAACGAAAGTCTCGCCACAAATTGCGCCAACCCAATTGGACCGCGCGTTGCCAAGACATGGGATTCCAAGCAACAGGTTTAGGATTCATGAAGCACAGGCTTTTGATGAACTTCTGCTAACTCGGGCTGCCACTTTACTCTGTGTGGTGCACTGAAACACAGAAAGCGCTTGTTGGTGGCGCGGCCAATGGCGCACAACTGAACGCGTTCTGCCACTTCCAAACCCATTTGGGTAATGCCGCTGCGAGAGACAGCAATCGGCACGCCCATTTGCGCCGATTTGATGACCATCTCGCTGGTGAGGCGGCCCGTGGTATAGAACACTTTGTCGTGACCACTGACGTCGTTCATGGCCATCCAACCAGCGATGGTGTCGACAGCATTGTGTCGCCCCACATCTTCCACAAACATCAACATGTTGGCACCTTTAAAGAGTGCACAGCCATGGACTGAACCAGAAGACTTGTAGGTGGTTTCTTGAATGCGAATGGCATTGACCAACTCGTACAAAGTGGCTTGAGAAATATGGGCTTCTTCGGGCAATTGAATTTGATCGATGTCATTGACCAAATCACCGAACACACTGCCTTGCCCGCAACCTGTGGTGACCACACGCGCAGCCGTTTTGGGGCCCGCTTGGCTTAAGCCCTCTCGCGTTTTGATGGCGGCCACGCCGGGCTGGCCCAGTTCGCCTTCACCCAAGGTCCAATCGACTGTGATCGATTCAATTTCTGCAACCGATTGAATGAGACGTTGATTGAGCAAAAAGCCCAGGACCAAGAATTCTGGACTCGCACCCAAGGTCATGAGGGTGACCAATTCTTTTTTATCCAAATACACGGTGAGCGCTCGCTCCGCAGGAATGTGAATTTGGGAGTCCTCACCAAACTCATTGACGACCTTGATTTGACGCGTCAGTTCTGCGTGCGCATGGGTCAGCCTGGGTTTGAGCAAAGAAGTTGAAGACATGGTGATTTGGATAAAGCAAATGAGAGCCTAACGCAAAAAGTCCCACGCTTATTCAGCGAGGGACTTTTGGCCTGAAGAAATCAGGGAAAACTTAGGATTTTTTGGCCGGTGCGGCAGCAACTGCAGGGGCAGCTGGGGCAGGCGCTGCCGCTACAAAGGGACCTGGATCGGCACAGGGTGGCGTGGCCACAGGCGGTGTGGTTTGCTTGCCGCCGGACTTAGCCGTTTTGTAATAGTGCGCAGCTACTTTTTCGCGTGACTTGCACAACTGAAAGTCTGCTACTTTGTTGCCGTGGGCTGTTTTGGCAGCAGCTTCTGCGGCTTTGGCTTTGGCTTCGTCGCTAAGGGCCGGTAACTTGGCCATGGCGGAGGCACTGAACAAAGAAGCCAATACCAAGGTGGCCAAGCTGATGAATGTTTTTTTCATGGTTTGAGTCCTCAAGCTTCAGGCAGATGCCGATGTGGAAGCGGTACCCGAATGCGCAGTTGCTTCGGGAGATCTTTGGGCAGGAATTTTGCCTGCTTTGATGTCGTTGTACCAAAGTTCGTGATGCTCTTTGGCCCAAGTTTCATCGACATAACCAGTGCGCATGGCACTGTAGGCGCCTTGCATGCCAACGGTGCCCATGTAAATGTGACCCATGAACATGGCCATCATGAGCACAGTAGCAACACCATGAATCATGTTGGCAATTTGCATGGTGCCGCGCTCATAGATGAGGCCAGGAATCAATTTGTCGAGTACCAAGCCAGAGGCCACCACAATGACGCCCAAGCCCAACACCCCAAACCAGAACACCACTTTTTCGCCTGCATTGAAGCGATGTGATGGCACCTCTTGACCGGAGAACATGCCACCGCCTTTGAGCAGCCAGGTGATGTCTTCTTTGCTAGGCATGTTGTCTTTGATGAAGGTGACAAACACAATGATGAGCGAGACCGCAAACAAAGGACCCGCAAAGTTGTGAATGTTTTTGAGCGCGTAAGCGAGCCAACCAAACAAAGCAGAGCCCATGACTGGCAGAAGGAAATACTGACCAAAGGCAATGACCAAGCCTGACACGGCCAGCGCCACAAATGTGATGGCATTGGTCCAATGTGCCGCCCGCTCAAGCGGTGTAAAACGCTCAATCTTGCGACCTGTTTCGGCGCCATGCAACTTCATGGTGCCTTTGCCGTAATAGAAGATTGCAATGGCCAAAGCCACGATGAGCAACAAAGATCCGCCGTAAGGGATGATGAAGTTGTTGCGCACCTGACGCCATGCCTCACCCGCTGTGGTGAGCTTAGAGCCTGGGTACTGAACAAAAGGCTGAATGAGATTGCCGGCTTCGGGCGCTTCGGAAGCAGGCAGACTGCTGTAACCCGTTACACCTGCGCCAACTTGACGCCACATGGGTGCGTTGTTGCCAGGCTGAACCTTGCCACGCTCACCATTGTTTTGGTCTGCGTACTTTGGATCGGTGTTGGCATCTGGGGCAATTGAAAAGATGTTGGCACTTTGAACGCCAAGCGCGCCTGTCTTGGCGCTGTCAGCTGATGCCGCCTTAGCAACTGGCGCAACTGCCGCAGTTGGTGCAGCCGGCATTGCAGGTGCAGCAGGTGCCGTTTGCGCAGACACACTCAAGACCCCAACCAAAATTAAGCCAGCGGCCATCAGACCCGACTGAATGTATTTAGTTACCGAAGATCGGTTCATGCTTGCTCTCCCACGTTCAGTTGGATCGCGAGTGATCATTTTGCCCATATTGGGCGCGCGTTTTGAGTTGCTGGGCCCAGCTGTTTTTGTCGCCAGCTTTCCAGTCGGACTCGGTAAACACCTTCACGCCAGTGCCGGTGTAAGGTGCGGCATCGACCTTGGGCTGTCCAGACAATTCTTGCGCTTTGTCGCCACATGCGGTCAGGCCCGCGGCACAAATCAAAGCAAAGCCGAAAGCTGTGAATCTTTTGAAGTGGCTCATGACTTGGCGCCTTTCGCATCGGTTTTGCTGCCGTAAGCAGTACCCCAACCCCAGACTTCTGCGCCTTTGCCACGTTGCACCACGCGGTTGCGGAAGATGTCGGCCACCACATCGCCATCGCCAGCGAGCAAGGCTTTGGTTGAACACATTTCGGCACAAGCAGGCAACTTGCCTTCGGCCAAACGGTTGCGACCATATTTTTCAAATTCGGCTTGGCTGCCGTTGGCTTCGGGGCCACCTGCGCAGAAGGTGCACTTGTCCATTTTGCCGCGAACACCAAAGGTGCCAGCGCTTGGGAACTGAGGTGCGCCAAATGGGCAAGCGTATGAGCAGTAGCCGCAACCAATGCAGACGTCTTTGTCGTGCAACACCACACCTTCTTCGGTGCGATAGAAGCAATTGACAGGGCAAACTGCCATGCAAGGCGCATCTGAGCAGTGCATGCACGCTACAGAAATAGACCTCTCACCAGGCACGCCATCGTTCAAAGTGACCACGCGGCGGCGATTGACGCCCCAAGGCACTTCGTGTTCGTTTTTACAAGCCGTGACGCAACCATTGCATTCAATGCAGCGCTCTGCATCACAGATAAATTTCATTCTTGCCATGTTTTACTCCTGTGTGTGTTGAAGGCCTTAAGCCTTCTCCACATCGCAAACGGTGGTTTTTGATTCTTGCATCATGGTGACGCTGTCGTAGCCGTAAGTGGTGGCCGTGTTGACGGCTTCACCGCGCACGATAGGCGCCGCACCATTGGGGTAATGCGCCAGCATGTCTGCACCTTGCCAGCGTCCTGAGAAGTGGAAGGGCAAGAACACGGTATCGGGCGCCACACGCTCGGTGACAAGCGCTTGCACGTTGATGCGTGCGCCAGTGGGTGACTTCACCCAAGCACGGTCACCATTGCGAATACCGCGCTTTGATGCTGTTTGTGGATTGATTTCGACAAACATTTCCTGCTGCAATTCGGCCAGCCATGGGTTGGAACGCGTTTCTTCGCCGCCACCTTCGTATTCGACCAAACGACCGGACGTCATGATGAGTGGGAACTTCTCATGGATCTTGTCGGCAATGTTTTTGTCTTGGATGGTTTTGTACAAAGTGGGCAGACGCCAGAACGCTTTTCTGTCGTCGTGCGTGGGGTACTTGGCCATCATGTCGGGGCGGGTACCGTACAGCGGCTCGCGATGCTGAGGGATAGGATCGGGGAAATTCCAGACCACAGCGCGTGCCTTGGCGTTGCCAAAAGGATGGCAACCGTGATTTTTCATGAACACACGGATCATGCCGCCAGAAGAATCGGTCTTCCAGTTTTTACCTTCGGCTGCTTTGGCTTCGGCTTCTGTGAGCTCACCCCACCAGCCCAATTTCTTGAGCAACACGTGATCGAGTTCGGGGTAGCCTGTAGTGATATCGGCACCTTTGGAGTGCGAACCATCTTCGGCCAACAATGATTTGCCTTCGCGCTCGACACCAAAGTTGGCACGGAAGTTACCGCCGCCTTCCATGACATGCTTGGAGGTGTCGTAAAGGTTGGGAGAACCTGGGTGCTTGAGTTCGGGTGTGCCGTAGCAAGGCCATGGCAAGCCAAAGTAATCGTCACCAAAGTCGTAGCCTGTTTCTTTGTCCTTGCCGCCTTTGGACTTGAGCGTTTTGACATCGAACACATGCATGTTGCGCATGTGGGCTTTGAGGCGCTCTGGGCTTTGACCGGTATAGCCAATGGTCCAGACGCACTTGTTGATTTCGCGCAAGATGTCTTCTGGCACAGGTTCGTCCATGCCTTTGACTTTTTGCATTTTGTAGTTCTTGACCAGCTCTTTGCCAAAGCCCAACTTGTCGGCCAATTGGTACATGATCATGTGATCGGAGCGGCTTTCCCACAAAGGCTCAATGACCTTTTCGCGCCACTGCAATGAGCGGTTGGAAGCCGTGCAAGAGCCACTGGTTTCAAACTGTGTGGCCGCGGGCAACAAGTACACCGCGCGGTTGGGGTTCAAATCTTCGGGCTTGCCAGGCATGGCGGCCATGGAAGCTGTGGCGGAAGGATAAGGATCGACCACCACCAACAAGTCGAGCTTGTCCATGGCGCGCTTCATTTCCAAGCCACGGGTTTGTGAGTTGGGTGCGTGACCCCAATAGAACACGCCACGCAAATTGCTGTCTTGGTCGATGAGTTCGTTTTTCTCCAGCACGCCATCAATCCAGCGGGACACGGTAATGCCGTTCTTGCCCATCATGGCAGGGCTGGCGTAGCGACCTTTGATCCACTCAAAGTCGACGTCCCAAGCCTTGGCGAAGTGCTTCCAAGAGCCTTCAGCCAAGCCATAGTAGCCTGGCAATGAATCGGGGTTAGGACCAACGTCGGTGGCGCCTTGCACGTTGTCGTGGCCACGGAAAATGTTGGTGCCGCCACCGGACTTGCCAATGTTGCCCAACACCAATTGCAAGATGCACGAGGCGCGAACAATGGCATTGCCAATGGTGTGTTGCGTTTGACCCATACACCACACGATGGTGCTGGGGTTGTTTTCGTGCAGCATCTTGGCCACTTTGAAAACTTGCTCTTCCTTGACGCCGCAAGCCTCTTCCACTTTGTCGGGCGTCCACTTGGCCATGACTTCGGCTTTGACGGCTTCCATGCCAAACACTCGGTCGTTGATGTACTTCTTATCTTCCCAACCATTCTTGAAGATGTGATACACGATACCAAACAAGAAAGGAATGTCGGTGCCGGAACGAATGCGCACAAACTCATCGGCTCGGGCTGCTGTTCGTGTAAAGCGTGGATCGACCACGATCATCTTGCAGCCATTTTCTTTGGCGTGCAACATGTGCAACATACTGACGGGGTGAGCCTCTGCAGCGTTGGAGCCAATGTACATGGCGCACTTGCTGTTTTGCATGTCGTTGTACGAATTGGTCATGGCGCCGTAGCCCCATGTATTGGCCACTCCCGCTACCGTGGTGGAGTGGCAAATACGCGCTTGGTGGTCGGTGTTGTTGGTGCCCCAGAAGCTGACAAACTTGCGCATCAGGTACGCTTGTTCGTTGTTGTGCTTGGAAGAGCCAATGTAGTAAACGCTGTCGGGGCCGCTGGTTTTGCGCAGCTCCATCATGCGTTCGCTAATTTCTTTTAAAGCCAAGTCCCAGCTGATGCGCTGGTATTTGCCGTTGACCAGCTTCATGGGGTAGCGTAGGCGGTACTCGCCATGACCGTGTTCACGAAGTGCGGCGCCTTTGGCACAGTGTGCACCCAAATTGATGGGTGAATCAAAGACTGGCTCTTGGCGGACCCAAACACCGTTTTCTACGACAGCGTCGACAGCACATCCAACTGAGCAGTGCGTACAGATGGTGCGCTTGACTTCGACTTTGCCTGCGCCCACCACGCCACCTTTGGGGTTGGCTGCTTCGGCTTTTTTCACCAAGCTAAGCTGTGATGCAGCTAAGCCTACACCCACACCCAAACCTGAACGGCGCAAGAAAGTGCGTCGGTCTAAGGTAGGCAGTGCCTGAGTCAGGCCGCGGCGCAAACTGTGCACAAACGGCGACGATGCAGCACCCGTGGTGCTTGAATTCTTTTTGGTCAACAACATGAAACTCTCCAGAAGAGGTGAGTGTTTGAGAAAGGGCTTAGACCAATGTGGTCTTGTAGTAACGCTTGACGTGCTCGGAGAGCTCGTAGCCACCACCACGTTCGGGCTTGGCTTTTTTGGCAGCTTGAGGGGCTAAATCTTGAACCTGGGGCAACATGCTTGTAGCCACTGCCACTGCGCCCACAGTGCCTGCACCTGCGAACAAAGTGCGACGTGAAACTTTTGGATTTTGAGAACTCATCAATGTTTCCTCTGAAGATGCTTAGGAAATACTTTGCATACGTGCTCGATCGTATCAGTTTGTCAAACACAAACAATGGGGAAACCCTTAGAGTTGTGCAGTTACTTGGACGAATGTTGCTTTATGTCAGCAAATCAAAACCTTGCGTTTCGATGTTCAAAAATGCTTGCGTGAATGCGGCCAACTCCGCAAAAAATAAGGCCTTGGGGTGTTTGACAATGATTTCTGTCATGTCTTGGGCCCATGGCTGAATGTGCTTTGAAAAGAATTCTCTTTGATGAGTCAAATTGGAGACAGTGACATCGTCGCCAGCAATCAAGTAGCGCATGACTTCGCACAAACAAGCAAAGTGATCTTCTGTTTCAGACATGCTGTCATCTCGCTCCAAACCCAGAGCCGCCAAGTCTTCACGCAACCTTGCTACAGGCTTGTCATTCAAAAAACCACTGACGTAATGCGAGGCATAAAGGTAAACCTCTGGCTTTCCAACACCACCAAACAAGTGGTTAAATTCCGCAGCAATGTCAACATCAGTTGACGCTCTAGATGCCGCAACAAGTTGACGCCATGGCTCCTCTAAAAATCCACCTTCCACGGGGGCATCGGTCACAGCCACTCGCAACTGCGCTAAAAACTCTGGGCTAGGCTCCTGATAAAACAGTTGCGCTAGCAAACCATAAATTTCTGCACGGGCCATTTCTTCGTCTAGGGCGGAGGACGATGACAGGTTGGAGGTCATGTTGGATTCATCAAGGTTTGGGGGGGATGTTGGCAATTTTGGCCTCATCCACATTGGAATAGATGTCAATGACACGGCAATCGCCACACATTTTGAGTCGCTCTAAAGCGGCGCCCTGGAACATGCTGTGGTCCGCCAATTTACCCAACATGGCTTCGATGGCCTTGAGGGTGCCAAATGGTTTGCCGCATTTGACGCAACCATAGGGCTGCGACTGGTTCAGCACTTGTGCTTGCTTGCGTTCAGGAGTTCGCAAGAATCGAGGCACCAACTCAATGGCGTCTTCAGGACAAGTTGTGGCGCACAAACCGCACTGCACACAGTTCTTCTCAATGAAACGCAGTTGTGGCAAATCGGGGTTGTCTTGTAAAGCGCTGGCTGGACAAGCACTGACACAACTGAGGCACAAAGTGCATTTGTCTGCATTGACTTTGAGTGCCCCCAAGGGTGAGGCTGCAGGCAATGCAATGGCGCTGTTGTTGGGCTGCAAAACAGCAGGCGCGTGCTCACTCAAGTGGTCCAGCGCCAATTCCAGGGTGCTGCGTTTTTCGGGTGCCACGGCATATTTGGCAAACACGGTAGGCACTTGCTTCTTCCATTTGGCTTGCGCTTTGGCTGCGCTATTGGCCTGCAAACTAGCCTCCAAATCCATGGCATTCTTGGCACGCACAACTTGCAAGTGAACACCTTCATAGCCAAGGCCCGCTAACAAACTTTGCGCCACGGCCATTTGCGCTTCAAGTCCATCCAAATACTGCGGCGCTTCTTCGTTTGTGCAAAGCACCAATACTTGGTGGGCACCATAGGCCACTGCGGTTAACCAAACTTCCAAGCCCAAACTGGCTGTGTGCCACAAGGACATGGGAATGACGTTGGCAGGCAAGCCCTTGGCCAATTTGAGCTGCGCAGCACGGCCCAATTCTTCAACCACTTTGAGACCTGCTTCTTGACTGTGCAAAATCAGGACAGCATCTTTGCCGCCCGCTGCGTGGTAGGTCGAAAGCAAGGTTTTGATTTTCAGGCCTTGCTCTTGGGCCTTGGGGTACGCATAAGTCAAAGCGCCTGTTGGGCACACGGTAGTGCATGCGCCACAACCCACACACAAATTGGGATTGACCTTGATTTGTTGGCGTGACTTGTCGCTTGAAATAGCCTCTGCAGAACAAATATCAACGCAGGCATTGCAACCAACCGTTTCGTTGCGGCTGTGCGCGCAAAGCTTTTGTTTGTAGGCAAAGAACTTGGGCTTTTCAAATTCACCCACCATGTCGCGCAACTTGAGTAGCGTGGCCAAGTTGCGACCATCCCATTTGAAATAGCCTTGTGGCGGCGCATGCTGCAAAAACTGAGGGCCTGCAGTTCCTTCGGATCGGAGGTCTAAGATGAGATCGAATTTTTCCGAAGCTTCCGAAGGCACTCGGTTGAAATCGATGGCGCCGGCAGATTGGCAGACCTTGACACAAGCGCGGCTGGCATTGCACAAGTTCATGTCAATTTG
>CANKXC010000016.1 GCA_947487355.1 Comamonadaceae bacterium
TTTGCCTCGTCTTTATCACCACTGCGGTGGCACTCTACGCAATTGTCAAAGTTGCGAATACCTTCTTCCACATGTTCTCTTCTAATATTGGCAGGCGTGTGTTCGTGGCATCCATAGCAGGTGTACTTTTTGTAATCGTTGGCCTCATGACATGTGACGCACGATGCTGAATGATCACTGTCAAGCACAAAGAATTTGTTGTGCGCAAAGGTGGCTGGCTTCCACTTTTTCTGTGTATGGCACTGGGCACATTCACTCTTAATTTGTTGGTGCAGATTGTCTGAGGGTGGCTTGTGACAATTTTGACAATACATCCTTGTTTCAGACTTCAACAATGAATGGTCAAATTTTCTAGTGACTTGATAGCGTTTAACGCCTTGGTGATCGCTATGACAAGACACACAATCTTGGCGATTTAACTCTTTGTGGAATGTGGCTGAAGTTGATGGTTTAGCGATTGGCAAACCCTTGCTGGTTAACCGCCCAATAGAGGATGTTTGATGGCAACTGACACACTTGGCTGAATCAACGCCTCGAAAGGCGGTATGACATGCAAAACAATCGCCATTGAGGGTTTGATGCTCTGCGATTAAGGGGCCGGGTGCCACCATCAAATGCGCATAGGCAAAAGTCAGCATGCCAATAAGACACAAAGTAACAAACAAAATAATTTTGAGAGTGCGACTCATACCCACTCCCAAAACAAGAAGATGCTAAAAATATGGCCGATGGCCAACACAGCAAAGACCATGAAAATAGGAATGTGAACTTTTCGCCATTGCCGCATGGCATTCAGCGCAACTGAATCCCAAAAAATTGATCGCTCTATTTCTACAGCAGACAAACCTTCAGATTTAAATTGCTCGCGCCTAGCGCTAACATGCTGATTCGACCGCTTTAAGAGCATTTTTCCAACCAGTCCACTCACCACATTGATTGACATGGCAACGGTCGCCAACCAAGGTAACACAGCATTGAAGTGAATGCCTGAATGAATCAAAATCATGACCGAACCAAGCCATGTTCCGAACTCATGAAATTTGAGAAGTGTTTGTGGATTGCCTGCACTCGCCCACTTGCGTTTCCGCGCGGAGTAATAAAGCGATGCAACAATTAAGAGCGTGCCAGGTATTCCCAAGTAACGCCCAACCCAGACCAAATTGAACTGATGCAAAACATAGTCACCAGCCAGGGTGGCCAGGGCCAGCAGTCCCAACAACAAGGTAAAAGGCAAGACATATCTTTGCCAAAGCGAGCGGTTCAGCATGCTTTTTGACGCGACAGATTTGTGATCTGCCTGAACCAAAATGCAATGCTAAATAACAGCCCAAGCTGCAGCAGCAAGGCTTCCCAAATCCTTAAGCACAATTGAATGAAAGTCATTCACATTGAGCATATTGGAAGAGAATTAAATCAACTTGATGTGCATCAAGAAGGCGCAAGTTGCTGGATTGAAATCGAATTCAACCAAATCTCAAGACCAATCCACAAGCCAAACTGAAATCAATCCACCTAGATTTAAGTTTTGTCACGTTTGACGACCCTCTCAATCGTATTCACAAAGTGATCGTTGACCGCTTTCTTGATTTTCTTCACGTCGCGTTGCGCTAGTGCTTGAGCAATCAGCTCATGATCGTCTAAAGCACCTCGCCAATTGTCGGGTGTGCTGTTGCCGCTATAACGCAAACTGCGCATGCGTTTACTTAGTGTTTGGTGAACCATGGCCAAGGATTCGTTGTCGGCCATATCGACCATGGCGTCGTGAATCTGCTGATTCAACTCGAAATATTCAGGTCGCTTGCCTTTGACAAACAAAGTTTTCATTTTCTCGTGCATGGCCAGCACATGGTCAATGCGCTTCTGATCCGCCTTGCAAGCCTTTTGGGCTGCAAAACTTTCCAGCATGCCCATCACTTCCAGCATATCGGCGGCATCTTTGGGACTGAATGACTTGACCACTGCACCCCGTAAAGGCAGCAGCTCAACCAAGCCTTCTGAGGCCAAGACCTTCAAAGCCTCGCGAATAGGCGTTCTGGAAACCCCAAGTTCCTTGCTAATTTCCAACTCAGGCACCCTTTCACCAGGCTTGATTTGGGATTCCACAATCAAACTTCTCAAGCGAGCTGTAACCTCTGAATGCAAAGAGGTTCGGGCGATTGGGTCCATGTTGGCCATTGGCTGCAATTCAAAAACTGAGGGTATTAACGGATATTGTGGATTCTACGAGATTCACTATACTGCAATCCGTAATTACAGATTACCAATTTATTTGATGTCCACAGCAACTGCGCTTCATCCTGCCAAACGATTGATAGTTGACGCCCATCATCACTTTTGGGATCTGTCAAAAAACTACCATCCTTGGCTACGTGATGAACCGCCTATTTCTTTCCGATACGGAAGTTATGCATCCATTAAGAAAAACTATTTGCTAACGGATTACCTTCAAGACTCAAATAGATACCAAGTACAAGGTTCCGTGTACGTAGAAACAGAATGGGATCCAAGCGATTCAAAAGGTGAAGTTCAATACATCCATGAACTTCGGAAATCACAAGCACTCCCCAGTGTCGCAGTCATGCATGTCCGTCTGAATGACATTGATGCGGCGCAAAAATTAGAATTTCAAAGCTCATTCGATTTCGTCAAGAGCATCCGCCACAAACCCAAAGCAAACGCTAAGCCAGGCGTGGCTGAAGAAGGCGGCATGATGGACAAAGAGTGGCGCAAAGGATTTGAAGCACTTAGCAAATTAGGCTTGCGCTTCGATTTGCAAACGCCATGGTGGCACATGCATGAAGCACGGTCCCTGGCTCAAGCCTACCCCAATACCGCCATCATCATCAATCACTCAGGATTGCCGGCCGACAGAAGCACAGAAGGCATTGAAGCTTGGTCTAAGGCTATGAAAATGGTCAGTCAATGCCCTAATGTTTCAGTCAAGATTTCTGGCATTGGCGTTCAAAACACCCAATGGACTGTGCAAGCCAATGGGCATATTGTTAAAACCCTGATCGATTTATTTGGAATTGAACGCTGCATGTTTGCCAGCAATTTTCCGGTTGACAAAATATGTGCAAGTTTTGAGGAAATATTCACAGGGTTTGAAGAAATTGTATCGGACCTGACCGTTGGCGAACAAGACAAACTGTTCAGACGCAACGCCATCCGAACATACGACATGAGACTCGTATGAACACAAAGCCCACCATTGCTTACATCGGCTTGGGCTTAATGGGCCTCCCCATGGCCAAGCACCTTATTAGCAATGGCTATGAAGTACATGGATACGACATCCATCCAGACCAGATGGTCAAGGCTCAAAGCGCAGGCGTTGTCACGCATTCAAATTTGCAATCTGTTGCACAGTCCGGCCAAGTGATTCTCCTTAATTTACCAACCTTCACCGCCATTAAAGAGGTGGTGTTTGGAGAGAACGGTATTGCACAGGTAGTTGATGCCACACAAAGCGTGATTGATTTTTCAACCAATCCTGTTATTGAAGGTTGTGAATTAATCAAGAAGTTTAGAAGCCAAACCAATTGCGCTTGGTTGGATGCACCTGTATCGGGTGGCCCCGCTGCGGCGGCCAGCGGCAACTTAACGGTCATGTTGGGCGCATTGCCCGATGAATACTCAAAACATGAAGATTTGTTAAGAATAATTTCGGGGCAATTAACCCTCATGGGCCCACCCGGCAGTGGCTTGGTTGCCAAGACGCTCAACCAACTCATTGTTGGATGCTTGCATGCTGTGATTGCAGAGTCGGTGTCTATTGCCAAAAAATCGGGCATTGACGCCAATCTGATTCCAACTGCATTAGCGGGTGGGCATGCAGACGGCGTGCTGATGCAACAAATTTTTCCAAGAATGATGGCTGCCGATTTTGCACCGCGCGGCTATGCCAGGCAACTTCTCAAAGACTTGGAAATGGTCAACAACTATGCAAGCGATTTGAAGGTGCCCGTTCCCATGACATCTCAAGCACTGACCCTCTACCGCATCTTGATTGAAATGGGTCATTCAGAGCTAGACACCAGCGCCATTCTCAAAGTCATTCAACGTTAATTTCTGCAACCCAAAAGGAGACAACTATGAAGTTTAAATTGAAAAGTTCTATGTTCGTGGCACTTGCCTTTGCAAGTTCATTGGCATGCACCGCAGCATTTGCGCAAACAAAACTGAGATACGCCCATGTAGGTGTTGCCAACGCGCCTCAGACCCTTTATGCAGACGAAGTTGCAAAGCTTGTCAAAGAAAGAACAGCAGGCCGAATAGAAATTCAGGTTTTCCCAAATTCTCAATTGGGAGGCGTTGGTGAAATGGTCGACGGCATTAAAGCAGGCGCCATTGCAATGGGCCACCACGATTTTGCGTCTTTGGGAAAAATTGTGCCCGCCACCGCGGTATTCAATACACCCTTTGTTTACCGTGATCCAGAGCATAGCCTCAGAGCCACTGACTCTAGAAGCTCTAAGGCTTTGCAGGAAATTAACAAACAATTGGTCGACAAAGGCGGCATGCGAATTGTTGGTAGTTTTTTCCAAGGAACAAGGCAACTCACTTCCAAAGAAAAGGTTTTGTCACCCAAAGACATGGCTGGCAAAAAGTACCGTGGCGTGCCAGTCAAGTTGTGGTCATCCATGTTGACAGGCATGGGCGCAGTGGCCACACCGGTTGAAGTGTCCGAATTGGCAACCGCACTTGCAACAGGTTTGGTGGTGGGTCAAGAGAATCCTTTGCCCAACATTTTTAATTTGAAACTCTACGAAGGTCAAAAGTACGTGATGATGACAAGTCACATGCAGTCTGTTTTGTCTGTGTTTGTGAATGAAAAGATTTGGCAAGGTATTTCGGCCGCTGATCGCAAAATTATGGAAGACACCATGGCTGAGGTGGGCCGCAAAACCCTGGACTGGGACAAAGAAACATCAGCGAAATACAGAAAAGATCTTGAAGCCAAGGGCATGATCTTTGTCGAAAGCAAAGATGGCCTTGACTTAGAAGCATTTAGAAGATCTGTACTGGCCCAAGTGAATAAAGATTTTCCTGAATGGTCAGCTTACATCGAAGAAATTCGTAACGTGAAATAAAAAAATGACGCAAATCCTCGAATTGATCAGAGCCACCGTACGGGGATTTAGCGTCTTCTTGCTGCTCATGTTGATCCTAACGCCGCTTGCGCAAATTGTGATGCGCGGTGTCTTTGGGGTCCCCATGAGCGGCGCTGAAGAATTAGCCCGCTATTTTTTAATCTGCCTGTCTTTTTTAGCGGCCTCCTATGTCACACGCGATGGCGGACAAATTTGCATGGAAGAACTACAAGCCATGCTGCCAGACAAGCTACGTTGGCTCACTCAAATGCTGATTGAGTTTTTAGGCATTGTGTTTTTTGGTTCAATTTGCATAGCGTCCATCTTGACAATCTCAAGAAATTTAGAGAATCAAACTGCAACTTTAGAAATGCCGTTTTATATCTTTATGGCCCCTCTGGCATTGGGCATGTTTTTACTTGCGTTGGAAACTTTGATGGTCCTCATTCACCTCGTTCGAACTGGACGAGCTAACGACAAAACGACCAACTTAACCTAAGGAAGCACAGTGGCTGGATATATCGTAATTGCTTCGTTCTTAACGCTTTTTCTGCTCGGATTTCCAGTTATTCTTGCGATTGGCCTCCCCTGCCTGGCATATCTTTTTATCAATGGCATTCCGGTTGATCTTGTTGCACAACGAATGCTGTATTCCCTGGATTCTTTTCCGCTAATTGCAGTTCCAGTCTTTCTGTTTGTCGGCAGCGTCATGAATTGCTCTGGCATTTCTCACTACATCTATCAATTTGCAAATACGGCAGTAGGCCGGTTGCCTGGTGGATTGGCGCAGGTCAATATTTTTGGAAGCCTGGTTTTTTCTGGCATTTCTGGCTCGGCACTGGCAGATATTGGTGGACTAGGCAGAATTGAAATTGATGCGATGCGAAAAAAAGGATTCAATGTGCCTTTTGCCTGCGCGGTCACCAGTTCCTCGGCCATCATTGGCCCCATTTTTCCACCTAGCATTCCACTCATTATTTACGGCACAGTCACTGGTGCATCTGTCCTACAACTTCTGCTTGGCGGCATATTGCCGGGCCTAATTTGCACAGCCATGCTGATGGGCACGGCTGCATGGCTGGCCAAACGAAGAAACTATCCAAGGGCTGAACGATGGCCAACTGCCAAAGAGTTTTTGGCTGACATGTGGCCTGCTATTCCTGCACTTGCAGCGCCCGTTTTGCTAACTGCCGGCATGTTGGGTGGCTGGTTTACACCAACAGAGGTTGCATCGGTTACGGTGGCCTACACAGTTTTCATTGGCTTTTTTTACTACAGAAAACTCACCTTAGATGGATTGCGCATTGCCGCATTTGAAACCATTCGAGCCACCTCGGGTATTTTGATCATCGTCTCTGTTGCTGCACTTTTTGGTTGGATTTTGTCAGTTGAACTTATTCCGCAACAAATCACAACCGCCATGCTTTCTGTCTCTAAAGATCCCTATGTATTGCTTTTAATTGTTAACGTAATGCTACTAATCGTAGGGATGTTTTTAGACAGTACCACAGCCATTTTAGTTATTGCGCCCATCATTGCCAAACCACTCATGGCCGCAGGCGTCGATCCAGTTCACCTTGGCATGGTGGTTGTATTCAACCTCATGATTGGTTTGGTCACACCCCCTATGGGACTGTCGCTTTATTTGGTAGCAGACATTGCCAAAGTCAAGATGCGCGATGTCTTAAAAGAAATGTTGCCGTTCTATGTCCCATTGGTTGGCACCTTGATCTTAATTACTTATGTGCCATGGATCACCACCGTGATACCACGCTATTTCATTCAGCAATAACATCTTAAGTGTTCAAGTCACTCCTTCATTCAAACTCAATATGACACAACCCACCATTGCTCTATTTACCGGCGATCCTGCCGGCATCGGCCCCGAGCTGGTTCAAAAACTATTGAACCACAGCACATCCCAACAAGCAGCCAAAATTATTTTGATTGGACAAAAAGACAGCGTCACTGCAACGCCCAATGCCAGTTGGCACAATTGGTCAGGCTTCAACGCTCCCCCTTTTGCCAGGGCTGTTTACGATGCCAACAATGGTGCCTACATGATTGCGGCGTTGGCAGAAGGTGCCGCATTGGTCCGTGATGGCAAAGCCGATGCCTTTTGTTTTGCACCGCTTAACAAAAGTGCGCTGCGATTGGGCGGCATGCATCAAGAAGATGAATTGCGCTGGTTTGCAGAATTCTTAAATTACGAGGGCGTATGCGGGGAACTCAACGTCTTGCAAGACCTTTGGACTTCGCGCGTGACATCTCATGTAGCGCTCAAGGAAGTCAGTAGTTTGCTTAGCAGCCAGAAGGTGTTTGAGTCGATTGAAATGATTACAAAGGCCTTAAAGGCCTCGGGTAAATCTTCGCCACGACTAGCCGTTTGCGGTCTCAACCCCCACAACGGCGACAACGGCAACTATGGCGATGAAGAAATCAAAATCATAGCGCCAGGTATAGAAATGGGTGTGAAAGCCGGTATTCCAGCCGATGGCCCCTTCCCTGCCGATACCGCCTTTGTGCGTGCCATTCGCAAAGAAGGCGGCTACGACGGCGTGGTCACCATGTACCACGATCAAGGGCAAATTGCCATGAAGCTCATGGGTTTTGAAAAAGGCGTCACTGTTCATGGCGGCTTGCCCATTCCCATTACAACGCCCGCTCATGGCACCGCCTACGACATTGCAGGACACAACTTGGCCAACCCACAAGCCATGTTCAATGCCTTTGAATTGGCATGCCGTATGGGGCAGCACCACCGCCAATCAAAATAATCAATCACTCACTCACTCAATCACTCACTCACTCAATCGTTTTTAAGTCGAAGGAGAAACTTCATGAAAAAATACATTGCTTGTTTGCTAACAGCCACGTTATGCAGCTTCAGTAGCTTTGCACAAAGCACCTACCCTAACAAACCGGTCAAGCTCATGGTAGGCGCGGGTGCTGGCGGGGGCACTGACATCATTGCCCGCATGTTGGCAGAAAAAATGTCTGAGTCGTTTAAGGGCACCTTCATTGTTGAAAACAAACCTGGCGCATCTAACACCATTGCCGCTGACCTGACTGCCAAAGCAGCACCCGATGGTCATACGCTTTTGGTTGCCACCAATACGGGCCAAGCCATTGCGCCGCATTTGCTCAAATTGTCGTTCGATCCCATTAAGGATTTAACGCCCTTAGGTTTGGTCGTCACTGTACCCAACGTGTTGGTTGTTGGCGCCAATGTTCCCGCCAATAACGTTAAGGAATTGGTTGCACTCATGAAAGCCAAACCAGAAGACTTTAAATATGCTTCCTCTGGCGTAGGCAGCACTCAACACATTGCAGGCGAAGGTTTTGACATTGCGGCGGGCGTCAAAAGTATTCATGTGCCCTACAAAGGCAGTTCCCAAGCACACTTAGACATCATTGCTGGCAATGTGCAAATCATGTTTGACACAACCTCCTCAGCCATGGCACAAATTAAGGCTGGCAAGTTCAAACCCTTGGCAGTCACAACTGCCCAGCGCTCATCCGAATTGCCCAATGTCCCTACATTGGCCGAAGCGGGCGTGTCAGGATTTGAGATGAGCACCTGGTATGGCGTTTTTGTGACCACTGGCACACCACCAGACATTGTCAGCAAACTTCAAGTGGAATTGGCAAGAATAATCAAGTTGCCCGATGTTCAAGCCAAGCTCAAGGGCTTGGGAGGCGAGCCAGGCAATATCAGTCCAGAAGAATTTAGCAAAATCAACAAGCAAGATTTTGAAAAATTTGGAAAGCTCATTAAACAAGCCAACATCAAAATGTAAGGCTGACCAAAACAATGGGTCTTTTGCTGCAAATTGATTGAAATCCAACATTCACAATTTCGTCATATGCGCAACTTAGACTGCAAAGTTATTCGACAACTTTGCGAGTTACAAGATGCGCGCCAAATTTCTAAAATCAATTGTCCTAGCTGCAACGCTTGTCACACTCTCAGGTTGTGCGGTATTTGAAACGTCCAATGCTGCACCCAAGGCCACCTTGGTGGGTCGTTATGCACTCAATCCAGGTGCAGGTGTTGCAGAAATTGTGGCTTATCACGCAACAAGCCGCTCCGTTTTCATGACGGTAGATACGCCCAAAGCACCCTCCTCATTTCAACGCATTTCACTGAGCAACCTCAGCAGCGCAGCACTTGCCAACCCCACCACAACCAGCAATCTCAGTGCGGGTCCTGTCATTTCAGTTGAACCAGATGTCAATGGCTCCGGCTTTAAGGCAGGCGGTGTACAAACCTTGGCAATCAGCGGCAACTTGATGGCCATTGCAGTGCAGGCATCGCCCAAAACCGACTTAGGCGTGGTTGCGTTTTATCGTCTGGACGCGCAAGGTAACGCCGCCTTCATGAAAAAAGTAAGCGTTGGCAGTTTGCCCGATGGCATGGCGTTCAGTCCTGATGGCAGCAAATTGGTTGTTGCCAATGAAGGTGAGCTGAGCGTCAACTTTGCAAAAGATAGCATTGACCCAGTCGGTAGCATTTCGATTATTTCAGTCGCCAACGGCGTGCCTGGAGATAAGGCTATCACCCTCGATTTTTCTGAATTCAACGCAGGTGCTAGTCGTGCCGGCGAGTTGTCTCCCGAAGTACGCATTGGCCGCGCTGGTGCAACAGTAGCGCAAGACATCGAACCCGAATACGTTGCCATTAGCCCCGACAACTCACAAGCTTTTGTCACACTTCAAGAAAACAATTCTGTTGCAGTTGTCAACTTGCGCACAAACCGCATTGACCGCATTGTTCCAATGGGCTACAAAAACCATGGATTGGCTGCCAATGCCATTGCAGCATCAGACAAAGTATCTGCCTCATCGCCTTTTGTCTTAAAACCTTATGTCAATTTGTTGGGCATCTACATGCCAGATGGCATTGCCACATTCAGTGCAAATGGCACCAGTTACTTCATCACCGCCAACGAAGGCGATGACCGCGATGATTTCTTGGCAAAAGACCAAAAAGAAACGCAACGCGTTGGACACAGCAGCATGGTGCTTGGCAGCAGCGCATTTGCCAATGCGGCAGACCTCAAAAAAGAAACAGAACTTGGACGCCTCACAGTGATCTCCACCATGGGTCGCAACAGCAATGGTCAATATGAGAAGCTGTACACCCTTGGTGGACGCTCATTCTCAATTTATAACGCCAGCACCGGCGCACAGGTCTACGACTCTGGTAGCGATCTGGAAAAATTGGCTTACAGCACCATGCCCAGCGCCTTGTTAGGCAAAGAACAAGTGCTTGGTCGCTTAGACAACAAGGGCCCCGAGCCAGAGAGCGTTGTCGTGGGTCAAGTCAATCGCAAAACTTACGCCTTTGTGGCATTGGAACGCGCCAGTGCTATTTTGATGTACGACCTGACAGACCCAGCAGCGCCCAAATTTGTTCAGTGGCTACAAAACACAAGCGATTTAAGCAATGGCGACATTTCGCCTGAAGGCTTGAGCTTTGTGCCTGCGTCCCAAAGCCCCACGGGACATGCCTTGCTAATTGCAGGTTATGAAGTTAGCGGCACTGTCGCAGTTTGGGAAATTAAGTAAGCACAGCAATTTCTGCTGTGTTAGCTGACCATCAAACGTGATGACTGTACTTGGCCCATGTGCCCCACAACAGCGGCTTCACTAAAACCATTACGCTGAAAAACAGCCAGCACATCGGCCACTGAGTCGGGCGCACAACTCACCATCAAACCGCCACTGGTTTGGGGGTCTGACAAAAGCGCTTGGCACTCGGCTGGCAAATTCTTGGCCAAGTTAATTTCTTGGCCATAACCTTCCCAATTGCGACCCGATGCGCCTGTCACATGGCCGTCTTTTAGCAAGCCCGACACATTGGGCAGCAGTGGCACATCGGCCCATTGAATGTGCGCCGTCAAATTGGCACCGCGAGCAATTTCAAGAAGGTGTCCGGCAAGACCAAAACCAGTGACGTCGGTTAGGGCATGCACGCCAGGCAACTCTGCCAAATCGGGGCCAGCTGTGTTGAGCTTGGTGGTGTTGGCAATCATGGATGCATAACCTTCAACATCGAGTTTTTGTTTTTTGAGTGCAGCGGAAAGAATGCCAACACCCAGCGGCTTGCCCAACACCAACACATCGCCAACGCGCGCGCCGTCGTTTCGCTTAACGCGGTCTGGATGCACCAAACCCAACACTACCAAGCCATAAATAGGTTCAACAGAATCTATGGTGTGTCCGCCCGCAATGGGAATACCGGCTGTGTTGCAAACCGAAGCGCCACCAGCCAAAATTTTGCCAATGGTATTGGTTGACAGCACGTTGATGGGCATGCCCACCAAAGCCAAGGCCATGATGGGCTTGCCACCCATGGCGTACACATCGCTAATGGCGTTGGTTGCAGCAATGCGTCCAAAATCAAACGGGTCATCTACGATGGGCATGAAAAAATCGGTGGTGGCAATCAAGGCTTGCTGATCGTTCAGTTTGTAAACGGCTGCGTCGTCAGAGGTTGCAATGCCCACCATCAATTCTTTGGGAATTGGCATCTGCATTGTGCCTTTGAGAATTTCGGACAAAACGGCAGGGGCAATTTTGCAACCACAGCCTCCACCATGCGAGAGAGAGGTCAAACGGGGTTCAGAAGAATTCATGGTGAGTCCAAAATGGGGGGGGCAAGTTTACGCAACATTGTAAGCAAGCATAAAAAAAGTGATTAATCTCTTTTAAATACAAATCATTTATAAATCCTCTATAAACCATTTTTAATCAAAACAAATGAATCAAAAAGGAGTTGATCATGAAGTTGTTTCGCGTTTTTCTGAGCCTGTGTCTAAGCTGCTGGTTGAATTTGGCCTATGCGTCGACCACCACACCCTCCCCCGCAACCTACGAGCCTGTGCGCGGCCAAGCCGGCAAGGATGTGATTTGGATTCCCACGCCTGATGGCCTGATTGAAAAAATGCTTTCAGCAGCCAATGTCACGGATAAAGACAAGGTGTTTGATTTAGGCGCAGGCGACGGCATCATTGCCATCACGGCATCCCGCAAATATGGCGCGCAATCGGTGGGCATTGAATACAACCCCGACATGGCTCAATTTGCGAGGCGCAAAGTCGCAGAAGCAGGCCTGTCGGACAAAGTCAAAATTATCACGGGCGACATCTTCCAAGAAGACTTCAGTGCCGCAACCGTTGTGACGCTTTACCTAATGCCGCACCTCAACTTAAAGCTACGGCCCATCTTGCTCAACATGAAGCCAGGCACCCGTGTGGTCTCCAACACTTTCAGCATGGGTGATTGGGATCCCGACGAAACCATGTCGCATGAACACTGGAAGGCCTTTTATTGGGTAGTTCCCGCAAAAATTGAGGGCGCGTGGGTGATGTCCGGCATGGAGGGCGGCCCTCTGCGTTTGAACATCAGTCAATCTTTTCAAAACATTGGCGGCACACTTACGCGTGGCGGCAAAACCCTGTCGATGATCGGCGCCAAGTTAAGCGGCGATGAAGTCAAGTTTCAATTCATCACGCCAGACAACAAAGTCAACGCCTTTGCGGGTCGTTTGGAGGGTGGCCGCTTAACGGGCAAAGTGGTGACAGATTTCATGAACACGCCCGTTGAAATCAAGCGTCCTTGATGCAAATTTAAACGACCCCAATTCGTTGGATGACCCAAATGAAACCTGAAAACTCTGCACCTGCAAATGTGCGCCGTCTTCTGCACCCCCTTTCAGCCGTGGCGCTAATTGTGGGTATCGTGATTGGTGCCGGCATTTTCAAAACCCCCTCTTTAGTTGCCGGCATCAGCGGCGATGCAGGCTGGGCGCTTGTTCTATGGCTTGCCGGAGCCCTGATCTCTATCGTAGGCGCTCTGTGTTATGCAGAACTCTGCACAACCTATCCCAACGCAGGGGGTGACTATCACTTTCTGCACAGGGCTTTTGGGCGCAATATTTCATTCATTTATGGTTGGTCACGTGCCACGATCATCAACACCGGCTCGATCGCTTTGCTGGCCTTTGTTTTTGGTGATTACATGAGCACGTTGGTCAACTTGGGCGCCTACTCTAGCGCCCTATGGGCACTGCTCATTGTGGTTTTCTTAACAGCCGTCAACCTTGCTGGCGTTCACGCCTCCTCACGAATGCAAACCTGGTTGACCCTCATTGAAATATTTGGCTTGTTGGCCGTTGTGATTGCCGGATTTTGGGTCGATGCACCCTCTTCAGGCGCAATTCAATGGTTTGCCCAAGCGCCGGCGCCTGCGCAATGGGGTCTGTGCCTGGTTTTCGTTTTGCTAACCTTCGGGGGCTGGAATGAAGCTGCCTACATTTCGGCTGAATTAAAGGGCGGCCCTCGAACCATGGTCTGGGTCATCTTGGCCAGCATGATCACTTTGACGCTCATTTATTTGTTGGTCAACACGGCCTTGCTGTTTGGCCTGGGCTTGAGCGGCTTAAGCCAAAGCAAAACTGCTGCAAGCGACTTGCTGGGCATCGCCTTTGGTCCTTGGGCGCAAAAATCTTTAGGCTTGTTTGTCGCCATTGCCGCCCTGACCAGCATCAACGCCACCATGTTTGTTGGCGCTCGAACCAACTTTGCGGTGGGCACTGATTGGAAAGCTTTGCACAAACTAGGGCAATGGCAAGAGGACATCGGTCGGCCCAAACAAGCTTTGCTCATACAAGCCTTGATCAGCATTGGCTTGATCGCTTTGGGCACCCAAGAGGCTGACGGCTTTTCTGCCATGGTTGAATTTACGGCGCCCGTCTTTTGGGGCTTCTTGTTTTTGGTCGGTCTGGCTTTGTTATGGTTAAGGCAAAAAGATCCCCATACCATTCGTCCCTTCAAGGTTCCGCTTTACCCAGTACTTCCTTTGATTTTTTGCGCAGCTTGTGCATGGCTGACCTATTCCAGTATCACTTATGCCATCTCGCAAAAAGCCATCCATGTGTCTATGTGGCTCATTGCCAGTGGCATTTTGGCGTTGCTGCTTTTGCACTTGCGAGAAAAAAAACTTAATCAGTAGATCTTTTTAAGTACGGCTTATTTGCTATTTTTTAGTTTCCCAAAGGTCTCCTACAGCCAAGTTACTTGGCGCTTGCAGACTTGTGCGAGCTTTTGAATCTGACTGCAATGTGGCGCGCCACCAGTCAGTAGTAATGGCAGATATGAGCGCATGATGTTCTGACTGTAATTCTCTTGTCTTCGGTTCGCGGGGCACTATTTCGGCAGCACTGCCAATTTGGCCGGCAAAGGTCATGTGATCTGCATCCATGAGCACAAGGTGGGCCTTGTCGCCCGGTGGGAGTGCTGCAAAAACTGCCTGTCGCTTTTCAGGTGTAGCACCTACGCCAACAACGTCGCTGTCTCTTGTGCCAGTAATTGAAAGCAATGGGCGGCTCAATCTTTCAAAAGCGCGTTGAGCATTACCCACCATGGGCACAGTTGGTGAGAAAGCAATGAAGGAGGCAAGCCGTGGCTCTGAGATTCCCTCAAAACCCGGATAGCGTTGGCCTGCCATACCCATGGTTGTGTGAGCACCAAATGAGTGGCCGGCAAGACCCACTTGGGTGGGCCTGACCAAATGCCATTGATCTTGTCTGGCTGCATGACGCTTTTCGATTTCATTGAGTGCAAAAGTCACATCTAGCAGGCGTGCCATCAATTGCTCAGGTCCTGCGAGGGTTCTCAATGCTCGCTGATCGGTAAATGTTCTGGTGACGCCTCGAACAGCATTTAAGTCACTGCCAGGGTGTTGTAGGTGAACGACCGCAAATCCAGCATCTACCCAAGCTTGGCCCCATACCGATCCCCCATCGACGGTACCGCCAAGCCCATGTGAAAATATGACCACTGGCCATGGCCCCGTAAACCGATTCTCGTCTGGCCATCGCAGGCGCACGGGCACATTTCGCTGACGTTGTGAATCAAACCAAGTTTGATCCATGACTGATCGGCGCACTGCAAGAATTTGTCCCTTTGTTTGAAGACTCAAACTAAAAGGAATTGCAGAGAGCAACTTGACTAGCAACTGGCGTCGTGAATTCATCTTGACAAAATAATTGGGGTCAAATAATTGGGGTCAGATCAACATTAATTTACTTAGCGCATAGATCGCTTTGAATCACAAAAAATTAATGTTGATCTGACCCCAATTATTTGACCCCAATTATATTTTTTATGCGGATTGAAGGCGAATTCTTTCTGAGGGCTGGATATTCATAGTCATTTGGAACAGGCCTGCCGCTAGGCCAATGGTGACTGCCAGTTTCCAGGCCAGATCGTAGTTGCCAAATACGTTCATGTCATAGGCGGTTATGGCGAAGGACGTGTCGACAGGGGTTACCCCCATGTCTACGAACCTAAAGCCGATCAGTGGCATCTGGCCGCCCCGCTCCCGCGCGGTGCCAATCATGTGGCCGTGGTGTCACTTGAGGGGCACATTTATGCATTTGGCGGCCTCATTGAACAGAATCGAAATCCAAACAACCATGCTTATGTTTACGAAGTGTCGCAAGACAAATGGCGTTCAATTGCCCCCATGCCTAGACCCCACGGTGCAGCAGCAGCTGTAGCCTTAAATGGCAAATTGCATCTGATTGGGGGTGCATCATCACCCACCGATGAGCGGGCTAGCGTGGGTTGGCACGAAGTTTATGACCCCAAAACTGATCAGTGGAGTCGCAAAAAAGCACTGCCTGGCGCGCGCGATCATGGGGGCATGTGATTGCCAAGTTGCCAATCCCTCGTCATGCAGTGGGTGCTGTCACCATTGGCGATTGGATTTATGTTGCAGGCGGCGGCGCTGTGTTGGGAGGCAGCGTGCAATCTGCGGTGCATGAGGCATTTACATTGAGTCGTGTTTGAGCTTACAAATTAGCAGGGTCCTTGGACTCAACGCCCAAGTAGGCACGAACCATGAGACTTTGACTAAACTCACTAGACAAACCCGTAAATACCACTTGACCTTTTGATAAAACACAAACACGATCTGCGACTGATAAAGCAATGCGACTTTGCTCCGCCAACACGACGGCTACGTTTGCGAAAACTTCTTCCCGTCGCGCAAAAAATTCATAAATCACCTCCGTCAGGAGCGGTGAAAGTCCCATGCTTGGCTCATCCAGTAGCAATGCTACTGGCCTTGCAATCAAAGCACGTCCAATGGCCAGCATCTGTTGCTCACCGCCGCTGAGTAGTCCGCTGGCAACGTCCCTTCTCCTAGCGATGTTAGGGAACATGGTAAATATTCGATCTATTTCTACATTCAGTTCTTTTGGAGGGCATCGCTTCGAGGCAAGTCCTGCCATTTGCAAATTCTCAAGAACAGTCAATGGCGCAACCACTTGTCTGCCTTCTGGAACCTGAAGCAGTCCAGATCGTGCAATTTGATCTGGCCTCAGACCACTCATTTGCTGACCGCACAAAACGACACGGCCATTCTGCATTGGCAAAAGCCCACTCACAGCTCGCAAGGTTGTGGTCTTGCCAGCACCATTAGGTCCGAGAAGAGCCACGACCTCTCCAGAATTAACCGACAAATTAAAGTCTGTGACTGCCTTAACATGCCCATATGAAACAGAGACATTTTCAATAACAAGTGCTGGTTGTTGATGTGTATTCATCGCTTCCCCGCTCCTTGACCACCCACATAGGCGCTGATAACTGACTCCTGTTGCAAGACGATATCTGGGTCTCCAGAAGCAATCACAAGTCCAAAATCCAAAACAACCAATCGGTCGCAATATTGACTCATCATGGCCACATCATGCTCCACCACAATGATGCCCATACCCTGGGAAAGCAGGGAAGAAATGCGTGCAAAAACATCCTCTCGCTCCTGCGGATCCATTCCAGCGGTAGGCTCATCAAGTAACAAAAGCTTTGGTCGACTAGCAACTGCCCGAGCAATCTCAACTCTACGGCGGAGACCATAAGAAAGTTCACCAGCATACATATCAGCGATATGTGCAAGTCCGTGCTCTTGTAGAACGCGCTCAACCTCATCAACTCGACTTAACTGATTCAGCGTGCCGTTTGATTGAAAAGAATTTTTGCCACTTGTGCTGTTAAGGCCAATCGTTACGTTATCCCGCACGCTTAGATCATCGATCAAGCGAATAGTCTGGAAAGTGCGTGCAATACCTGCACGAGACATGAGGTAGGGACTTCCAAAAAAACTCTTAATTTCTTGGCCCTGAAGCGCGCCCGAACCCCCTGTAGGTTTGTAGGCGCCAGATATAACGTTGAGCAAAGTTGTCTTGCCAGAGCCATTGGGTCCAATGACGCCAAGCAGCTCGCCACTAGAACAAGTCAATGAAACGCTATGTAACGCAACAATGCCTCCAAAGTGCATTGAGATGTCAGATAAGTCAATGACCGTCTCATGGCTTTCGTTTGTTTTGTTTTTTCGGGAAAGCCTGTCAAATTTTATTGCTGCGTTGTTTGGAGCATTAGATTGCCCGCCCAAAACTTGACCCCTTGAGCGCTTCCTTTGACGAAGAAAATCACTCACAACACCAATCAGTCCAAAAGGTGCGAATGCAACAACTGTAATTATGATCACACCATTCACAATTCCCTGATATTCGCCCACCACCGTGACGGCTTGCGAAAGAGTAGACATTAAAATAGTGCCCAGCAGTGCGCCACCCACATAGACCATTCCACCCATGACAACATTGGCCAAAGTGTGCGCTAGCAAACCAAAATTGAAAAAACCTGGTTCAACAAAACCCGCTAGATGTACATTAAGCGCCCCAGCAAGACCACACAAAAAACCTGCCAACGACATCAACCCAATTCGATAGGCAAAAACATTAATGCCTTGATGGCCCGCCATAAGTGCATCCTCGCGAATAGCCACAATGGACAGGCCAAGGCGTGAACGTCTTATCGCAATCAGCAACGCCAATACAAGAACAACTGATCCAACGATCGCCAAATCAGTTGTTGACCGCGGAATTCCAACTCTCCCCTGGGCTGCACCCGTGAGTGGTATGTTAAGAACAGCTGCGCTGACAGCTTCACTGAACGCAATGGTGGCGATAGCCAGGTAAATGCCATTCAGACGCCCCAAGACAGCTGCCAATATCAATCCACAAAGTGTGGCAGCGACAGTACCACCCGCCACAGCCACAAAAAATGGTAATTGAGCATCAAGGGATAAAACGGTTGCACTATAAGACCCAACTGCCATCAACCCCATGTGCGGCAAAGCAAAAATTCCTGCATTTAGTAACACATAAATGGCCATTGCGACCAGGCTTAGTACCAACGCACTTCGCGCAGCAAACGCGTACACACCAAAGATTTCGAGTATCTGAGCGTTTATTTCCATCGTTGTCTATCTTTCAAACTCGTTCAAGA
>CANKXC010000017.1 GCA_947487355.1 Comamonadaceae bacterium
GCACGCGCCATTTTGTGCTCCCCCTGCGCGCCGCCTTCAAACCGCTCTATGCCCGATTGAATGCACCATTCAATGGGTTGGTAGTAGCACGCTTCAAAATGCAAACAGTCGACGCGCTCTAAGGCGCCCCAATAGCGGCCATAAGCCACTTTGTTGTGGACACCAATCAAACTGCAGGCCATTCTTTGCCCGTCTTTTTCTGCAATGAACAAAACCCAGTTTTCTGGCATTTTGTTTTGCATGCGTTCAAAAAAGTCGCGGCTTAAATAGGGCGCATTGCCGTGTTCAAAATAAGTTTGGGCGTAGCATTTGTAAAAGAAATCCCAATCGGTGCTTTGGATGTTAGAACCCTCAATCGCAACAAAATGAACACCTGCATCCTTGACTTTGCGGCGCTCTTGTTTGATTTTTTTGCGTTTTTCTTGGTTGAGTGCTTGAAGAAAATGATCAAAGTCTTCAAAGCCTATGTTGTGCCAATGAAACTGAACGGTGTACCGGCTTAGCCAGCCAGCGCTTTCGGTGGCCTCCAAGTCTGAGGCAGATAAAAACAACAAATGCAAAGAGGACCAAGCTTCTTGCTTTGCCAAATTGACTGCGGCTTCTAAAAGTGCTGCCTGACTCGTCTGGCTGTCGGCCAGCAGACGAGTGCCTGGTACCGGCGTAAAGGGCACTGCAGCCACGGCTTTAGGGTAGTAATTCAGGCCATGCCGCTGGTATGCATCAGCCCAGGCCCAATCGAAGACATATTCTCCGTAGGAGTGGGGTTTGATATAGAGGGCCATGGCACCTGCCAAACTGCCCTCATCTGTACCTACTGGCGTGCTATTTTCAGCATACCGAAGGCTCAAAACCTGTAGTTTCCAGCCCGTACTGGGCGATGCCGAGCCGCTTTCTTCCATGGCCAGCAGGTAAGCATGGCGCATAAATGGGGTAGGCTCAGTTTGTTGGGCCAAGAGTGCATCCCATTCCAGCGCTGGGATGTCTCGCATCGAACTCAGCACCTCAGTGACATAATTGTTGGAATTGAATTCCTTCACCCGTATGACCCTTCTAATTTGTAATGCTCAACTTAACTTTGTCGTAGGCGACATGGCCGGCAATGCGCGCAAGATCATTGATTCAGCTCGCAAAGCCTATGACCAAGGCGCGCGCGTGTTGGTCACGCCCGAGTTGGCCATTTGCGGCTATGCCGCAGAAGACTTGCTGCTTCGCCCCGCCTTCATTGATGCCTGCGATGATGCCCTGAAAACAGTCGCCCGTGAGTTGGCTGGGTTAAAGGGCCTCCATGTTGTGGTGGGACACCCTGAAGGCGGCGGTATTCAAAGCCGAAGCGTGTCTGTCACCAAGCGGTTCAACCGCGCCAGTGTTTTAAGTGAGGGGAGGGTCATTGCCTCTTACGCCAAACAAGAGTTGCCAAACTACCAGGTCTTTGACGAGCGCCGTTATTTCACGCCCGGCCATGAGTCTTGTGTGTTTGAAGTGGCGGGCATCAAACTGGGTTTGCTCATTTGTGAAGATGCTTGGTTTGAAATGCCCGCTCAAAAAGCCCGCGAGGCTGGCGCCCAAATTCTCCTGGTGTTGAATGCTTCGCCATTCCATGTGGGCAAAGGTTTAGAGCGTGAAGTGCAAATGGCGCAACGTGTCAAAGAATGCGGACTGCCGCTCATTTATGCGCATTTGGTAGGCGGTCAAGATGAGGTTATTTTTGAAGGCCGATCGTTTGCTATCAATGGCCAGGGGCAGGTTGTGGCCAGGGCACCTGCGTTCCAGGAGTGTTTGCAAACCATCAAGGTTCAAGTTGAACCCGGCCAATCCGGTTTGACTCTGATCGGCCAGCAAATTTCAGAGGAATGCACCTGGCAAGAAGATCTTTGGCGCGCCTTGGTATTGGGCATTCAAGACTACTTAGGCAAGAATGGTTTTTCTGGTGCCATTCTGGGTCTTTCAGGGGGTATCGACTCTGCTTTGGTGTTGGCCCTGGCGGTTGACGCCATTGGGGCAGACAAAATTCATGCAGTCATGATGCCTTCCCCATACACCGCAGACATCAGTTGGCTGGATGCCCGAGATATGGCTCAACGCCTGAGCGTTCGCTACGACGAAATTTCAATTGCACCTTTATTCGAAGGTTTCAAACAAGCTTTGGCAGGTCAATTTGTGGGCCTGCCTGAAGACACCACCGAGGAAAATATTCAGGCTCGCGTGCGCGGCACTTTGCTGATGGCCATGTCCAACAAAACCGGCGCCATTGTCTTGACCACAGGCAACAAGAGTGAAATGGCCACAGGGTATTGCACGCTTTATGGCGACATGGCGGGCGGCTTTGCAGTCATCAAAGATGTGGTGAAAACGCAGGTGTTCAAATTGGCGGAATGGCGAAATCAACACGATCCTTATGGCACGGGGCAAAACCCCATTCCAGAGAGAATCATCACGCGCCCGCCCAGTGCCGAATTGCGAGCCGATCAAAAAGACCAAGACAGCCTGCCACCTTATGAAGTGTTGGACTCCATTGTTCAGCGCTACATGGAAAACGACGAAGGCATCAATGCCTTGGTAGCCGATGGTTTTGACAAAGCCGATGTCGAAAAAGTGACCCGATTGATTAAACTCAACGAATACAAACGCCGACAATCACCTGTTGGAATTCGTGTCACACACCGAAGTTTTGGCAAAGATTGGCGTTATCCTATTACCAATCGTTTTCGAGCTTAATTTTTTTCGACTGGACTTTACTCATGAAACAAATCACAGCCATCATCAAGCCCTTCAAATTGGAAGAAGTTCGTGAAAGCCTTGCTGAGTGCGGCGTGACAGGCCTGACAGTCAGTGAAGTGAAAGGCTTTGGCCGTCAAAAAGGTCATACCGAGTTGTACCGCGGTGCCGAATACGTGGTCGACTTTCTGCCTAAGGTCAAAGTGGAAGTGGCTGTCAAAGATGGTGATGTTGAGCGCTGTGTCGATGCCATCGTTAAAGCCGCACGCACTGGCAAAATTGGCGACGGAAAAATCTTCATTACGTCTGTGGAGCGCGTCATTCGAATTCGCACTGGCGAGTTGGACGACGACGCCGTTTAAAACATGACCCCAAAAAAACGCCGCAATCAGCGGCGTTTTTTTATATGGCTTCACTTTGAAACTTGATAGGCATCCCTGCAGCTTGAATGAGATTGGGTAGCAAGATGGACAAATCAGCATGGGCTTGAATTAAATCCATTTGCCATTCGCCCATGAATTCGCGTTGAACCACGCTGCTCAGAAAACTAAGCATGGGATCGTAATAGCCCGCGGTGTTGAGCAAACCGATGGGTTTATTGTGATAACCCAGCTGGCGCCAAGTCCAAACTTCAAAAAATTCTTCAAACGTTCCAATGCCGCCCGGCAAAGCGACAAATGCATCTGCCTTCTCGGCCATCATTTGTTTGCGCTCGTGCATGGTTTCAACGATGTGCAACTCAGTGCAGCCGGTATGTGCCCATTCTTTTTCAACCAATGCACGCGGAATGACGCCGATGACTCGGCCGCCTGCTGCGAGGGTGGCATCGGCTGTGATGCCCATCAAGCCATTTCGGCCGCCGCCATACACCAGTTGCCCGCCATGCCGCCCAATCCAAGTCCCTACCTCAATGGCGGCTTGTGTGAAGTTGGGGTCAGTGCCGGGTTTGGAGCCGCAATAGACGCACAGAGAAAAACTGGGCTTATCCATGGAACAAATTCCAGATTGCTGCCAACCAGATGCCTAGGCACAGCAACAAACTGAGAAGAACGGCTGCGCTGCCCATGTCCTTGGCACGTTTGGAGAGGGCGTGCCATTCAGTGCCAATTCGGTCTATGGCAGTCTCAATGCCAGTATTGAGCAATTCAACCACCATGACCAAGATGACAGACCCAACGAGAAGCGCAACTTCAACCCAAGTTTGTCCCAACCAAAAGGCGGCAGGAATCAAGGCAATTGAAAGGATGGCTTCTTGCCTAAACGCTGTTTCGCCCCAGCCTGCTTTTAAACCAGCCAGTGAATAACCACCCGCATGAAAAATGCGCGATAGACCTTTTCTAGCCTTTTGGGGGTTAACGATTTCTGTGTTCATGACAAAGCGGCAAGGTTGGGGTGTTAGGGCTTTTTCAGAACATCAACCAATTGTGTTCCCGCCCAAACGTCATGCCAATATTGTCTACGGGATTGGAAGCGACTTAAAAGGGCCCAAACAAGGATCCAGCCAAAGACCAAGACAGCCACCTCGGCGGCTGGCAAGTTGAAAGGCCAAGCAATGACCATGGGGGGCAAAAACCAGACCCAGCTTAGGAAATATCGCAACAAGGCACGTGCTTGGCTAACAGGATGGCCGTCTTTGTCCAATATTTGGATGTGCCAAGTTTTCATTGCCAGGGTTTGGCCTTTTGACCATAACCAGGTGAAGTAGATGGCAAACACCAAAAAAAGAAAAGCCTGCAAGCCATGGCGGTTGTGCAACGCGTGCTTGGTTTGGCTCAGGGTGCCAAACAAGTAGCCCGCAATGAAAATGACCCCAAAAAGCAGCATGCCCTCATAAAGCCAACAAGCCATTCTTTTGCGCAAAGAAGGTGTCTGCAAAATGGGCGTTTGGGTTTCGAGATTGGCTAAAGAGGCGGATTCGGTGGAAGATGGCGCGTCGCTCAACTCAAGTACCTTCAGGAATGGTCACGGTTGTGGGCAGTAGTGTCTTTTTGTCAATCACTATACCTGTGGTGGTACTGGGCTTGTCAGATGAAGGGGTTGATTTCCCCGGCAAACGCATGACTTTGTGGGGGGGTGGCGCCTTAGAGGCCGTGGCAGCACCTTGAATGCCTGTGGTTTGCTGAGCCGCCAATTTCTTTTTGTCGGCCGAACTCAGTGCTTGGTAGGCTTCCCATTGCGATTTTTTTTCGTCGGCGTCCATGCTCTTTGTTTCATTGAATGACAAGCGTGCAAGGGCGCGTTGTTGAGGGCTGAGAGATGCCCATGCGGCCATTCTTTCGTGGAGAACGGCTTGTTCTTTGGCTGCTAAATTGTCGAAATTGGTGGAAATGGCCAACCACTTATTTTTTTGGGCTGCGTTCAATTGGGCCCAATGGGGTGCCAAAGGCAACAAGGCTTTTCTTTGCAAGGCCGTTAAATTTTGCCAAGCAGATTGACTGGGCGAAGGCGTAGCTGCGGATTTGCTTGAGGAAGAAGCCACTGTAGAAGGGCTAGACGGGGCATTGGCATTGGTTTGCGCCCAAGACAAAGCTCCCGCAGACCCAACTAGGATGGCGTAAGCAATGACAGCGATGAACCTGGTGAAACTCAATCAGCTTCCTTGGATGGTAACGCTGGGGTTTTTAGAAAAACCAAAAATCCAGGATCTGTGTAGGCTGCAGGCGGTAAGTCATCAATGAGAAGTTCTGTGTCAATAGAAGCCAACTCGTCGGTGCGCAGCTCGTTTTGGAAAATATGGATGGAGGCCAGGCCAAACAGCAAAGCGATGAGGGGCAACACGGAAGCCAAACGTCTCCAGATATTCAAGCCTTCGTCGAGAGAGCCCAGACCTGGGCCACCAGCAGCAACCAGTTGCGGCGCCAGAACTCGGACGGGCTCGCGCTTGCGAACTGACAACGCTTGCATGCGGGCAACTCGCAAGCGCTCGGAAATATCGTGGGGCAGGTCGGTTGCGTGTTCATTTAAACGGCGCGCATAGACCCGACCCAGCTGGTCAACACGGTTCATGTCGATGGATGATGCTTGCGTTTTCATGTGTTAAATCCTTTGGCGCGGAGTGATTTACTTAGCGCCTGAACAGCCCGAGAACAGTGAGTTTTGACACTGCCTTCCGTGCAGCCCATGGCCACAGCCGTTTCGGAAAGGTTCATCTCCTCCCAATAACGCAGCAGGAAGGCTTCACGTTGACGCGGCGGTAATTCTTGGATTTCCGCCTCAATTTGGTGAAAAACCTGTTTTCGGTGAGTTTGGTCTTCGGCGCTTTCGCCTAAACCGGGTTCGCTGAGCCCGCCCAGGTTCTCTAAAAAGTCGAAATCTTCACCTTCTTCGTTGGTTCCAAAATCACCGAGATTGGAAAAAAGTGCATTTCGAGTTTTTTGCCTCCTGAACCAATCCAGCGTGGTGTTGGATAAAATTCGCTGAAACAGCATGGGCAGCTCTTCAGCCGGCTTGTCGCCGTAGTGGGTGGCCAGTTTGATCATGCTGTCTTGCAAGATGTCCAATGCTGACTCCTCATTGCGCACGTGATAGAGCGTACGCTTGAAGGCGCGCTTCTCCGTGTTTTTGAGGAAATCTGAAAGTTCTTGTTCGGTGGCCACAGCTTGCACCCATTTTGTGCGAGTTGGATTATGGCATTCTGGGCCCTATAATGCTGGGTTGCAATTGAAAAAACGCAAACGGATCACCATCCGGCCAAAGCACTTACATGTGCAGGCTCATGTTGGTGGTCTTAAGTTCTGATGCGACTTCACAAGAGTCCCGCAAAAGAGCACCCAAGGTTTTTCGTTAGAGAAATTCACAAAGGTTGAATATGGAAATCTCCAAAGCTGAAATGGCCAATGCGGCCAACGCTGCCGCTGCAGCAACACAGTCACCCATCGAGCTTCGTGGTGGCGAAATTCTAGTCAAAGCGCTCCAAGCCGAAAACGTCAAATACATCTGGGGTTATCCAGGTGGTGCCGTTTTGCACATCTACGACGCTTTCTTCAAACAAGACACCATTCAGCACGTGCTGGTTCGCCACGAACAAGCTGCGGTTCATGCAGCCGATGGCTATGCACGTGCCACTGGCGATGTCGGTGTTGCCTTGGTCACTTCTGGCCCTGGCCTAACCAATGCTGTCACTGGCATTGCCACCGCCTACATGGACAGCATCCCCATGGTCATCATCAGTGGCCAAGTGCCCACTGCGGCCATTGGCCTTGATGCCTTCCAAGAGTGCGACACCGTGGGCATTACTCGCCCCATCGTCAAACACAACTTCTTGGTCAAAGACGCCCGCGACATGGCCGAGGTCATGAAGAAAGCCTTCCACATTGCGCGCAGCGGTCGTCCTGGCCCTGTGGTGGTTGACGTGCCCAAAGACGTGTCTTTCAACAAGGTGCCATACAGCGGCTACCCCGAGAGTGTTGAGATGCGTTCTTACAACCCTGTGCGCAAAGGCCACAGCGGACAAATTCGCAAAGCGCTGCAGTTGCTCATGGCTGCCAAGCGACCTTACATCTACACCGGTGGCGGCGTGTTGCTTAGCGGCGCCTCTGGCGAGTTGCGCCAATTGGTTGAGATGCTGGGTTACCCCGTTACCAACACCCTCATGGGCTTAGGCGCATTCCCCGCCACCAACCCCAAATTCTTGGGCATGTTGGGCATGCACGGCACATGGGAAGCCAACAATGCCATGCAGCACTGCGATGTGTTGCTGGCCGTGGGCGCACGTTTTGACGACCGCGTCATTGGCAATCCCAAGCACTTTGCACAAAACGAGCGCAAGATCATTCACATCGACATCGATCCTTCCAGCATTTCCAAGCGTGTGAAGGTCGATGTGCCTATCGTGGGCGATGTCAAAGATGTGTTGACCGAACTCATTGCCATGATCAAAGAGTCTGGCCTCAAGCCCGACAACAATGCACTGGGTGCTTGGTGGTCCACCATTGATGGCTGGCGCCAACGCAACTGCATGAAGTACGACAGTGAAAACACGGAAGTCATTAAGCCCCAAAAAGTCATTGAGACTTTGTATGGCATGACCAAAGACGCCGATGCCTACATCACGTCCGACGTGGGTCAACACCAAATGTGGGCCGCGCAGTACTACAAGTTTGACGAACCCCGCCGCTGGATCAACTCAGGTGGTTTGGGCACCATGGGTGTGGGCATTCCCTATGCCATGGGCATCAAGTTGGCCAAGCCCGATTCAGAAGTGTTTTGCGTGACTGGTGAAGGTTCTGTGCAGATGTGCATTCAAGAACTCTCAACTTGCTTGCAATACAACACACCCATCAAAATTTTGTCTTTGAACAACCGCTATTTGGGCATGGTTCGTCAGTGGCAACAAATTGAATATTCGGGTCGCTACAGCCACAGCTACATGGACGCCTTGCCCGACTTCGTCAAGTTGGCCGAAGCCTATGGCCATGTGGGCATGCTCATTGAGCGCCCCGAAGACGTCGAGCCGGCTTTGCGCGAAGCGCGCAAGCTCAAAGATCGCACGGTGTTCATGGACTTCCGGACCGATCCCACCGAAAACGTGTTCCCAATGGTTCAAGCTGGCAAGGGCATTACAGAAATGTTGCTCAGCCCTGAAGACCTTTGAACCCCCATTGATTTAACTTTAGAAGAATCTATTGACCGCCAAGCCTGCACATTACCGTGTGCAGGGGAGGGCGGCGAAAAGAGGAATCGCACATGAAACACATCATCGCAGTCTTACTAGAAAACGAACCCGGCGCTTTGTCGCGTGTGGTCGGCTTGTTCTCCGCACGTGGTTACAACATTGAGTCTCTCAGTGTGGCCCCCACAGAAGATCCCAGCCTGTCCCGCATGACCATTCAAACCGCTGGTTCTGACGACGTCATTGAACAAATCACCAAGCACCTGAACCGCCTCATTGAAGTGGTCAAGGTGGTTGATTTAACTGAAGGTGCCTACACCGAACGCGAACTCATGCTGGTCAAAGTTCGTGCCGTAGGCAAGGAACGTGAAGAGATGAAGCGCATGGCCGATATCTTCCGTGGTCGCGTGATCGATGTCACCGACAAAAGCTACACCGTGGAACTGACGGGCGACCAAGCCAAAAATGATGCATTTTTGGAAGCCATCGACCGCAGCGCCATTCTTGAAACAGTCCGCACCGGTGCCTGTGGCATTGGTCGGGGTGAGCGCATTTTGCGCGTTTGATTCATTTACTTTTTGAACGATTTTTGAAGGAGAGAACCCATGAAAGTGTTTTACGACAAAGACTGTGACCTCAGCGTCATCAAAGGCAAAACAGTGGCCATCATTGGCTACGGCTCACAAGGCCATGCACACGCTCAGAACTTGAACGACAGCGGCGTCAAAGTGGTTGTTGGCTTGCGCAAAAACGGCGCCAGCTGGCCCAAAGTTGAAAAAGCTGGCCTGACAGTGATGGAAGTGGCTGACGCAGTTAAAGCCGCTGACGTGGTCATGATTTTGTTGCCCGACGAACAAATTGCCGATGTGTACCGCAACGATGTTGAGCCCAACATTAAAAAAGGTGCTTCTTTGGCTTTTGCCCACGGCTTTAATGTTCACTATAACCAAGTGGTGCCCCGTGAAGACCTCGACGTTTGGATGGTTGCGCCCAAGGCCCCAGGCCACACTGTTCGCAACACCTACACACAAGGCGGCGGCGTGCCCCACCTGGTGGCTGTGCACCAAGACAAAAGCGGCAAAGCTATTGCTTTGGCATTGAGCTACGCCATGGCCAACGGTGGCGGCAAGGCCGGCATCATTGAAACCAACTTCAAAGAAGAAACAGAAACCGACTTGTTCGGTGAGCAAGCTGTTTTGTGCGGCGGCGCTGTTGAGCTCATCAAAATGGGTTACGAGACTTTGGTTGAAGCCGGTTACGCCCCCGAAATGGCTTACTTCGAGTGCTTGCACGAGTTGAAACTCATTGTTGACCTTATTTATGAAGGCGGTATTGGCAACATGAACTACTCCATCTCTAACAATGCAGAGTATGGTGAGTACGTGACTGGCCCCGAAGTCATCAACGAGCAATCACGTGAAGCCATGCGCAACGCCTTGAAGCGCATTCAAACCGGTGAATACGCCAAGATGTTCATTTTGGAAGGCCGTACCAACTATCCAAGCATGACAGCCCGTCGTCGCTTAACATCAGAGCATTCCATCGAAGTGGTGGGCGCTCAATTGCGTTCTATGATGCCTTGGATTGCTAAAAACAAATTGGTCGACAAATCACGCAACTGATTTTGTAGGCCACTTAACCTGAAAGATCTGTCGCATGCACGATGGCACTGAAACCCCCGACGACGCCGAACAGGCGGGTCAAGTTCGTAAGCCCCGCAAAGGCATTTACGTTCTGCCCAACCTGTTCACGTTGGCAGCCCTGTTTGGTGGCTTTTATGCCATCGTGATGGCCATGAACGGCCGTTTCGACTTGGCGGCCATTGGTGTTTTCTGTGCCATGGTGCTCGACAGCCTTGATGGCCGCGTGGCCCGAATGACCAACACGCAAAGTGCCTTTGGTGAACAAATGGACTCGCTGTCCGACATGGTCTCCTTTGGTGCTGCGCCTGCACTTATTGCCTACGAGTGGTCCCTCAAAGGCTTGGGCCGTTGGGGTTGGATCGCTGCTTTTGTATATTGCGCATGCGCAGCTTTGCGTTTGGCGCGTTTCAATGTCAACACCGCGGTGGTTGATAAAAGATTTTTTCAGGGCTTGCCTTCGCCGGCAGCCGCTGCGCTGGTCATGGGCTTTATTTCCATCATGACCGATGCTGAAATTTCAGCAGCCAGCATGGCTTGGCCTATGTTTGTGGTGGCCTTGTTTTCAGGCCTCACCATGGTCACGAATGTGCCTTTTTACAGCTTCAAAGACATCAGCATGAAGCAAAGCGTGCCTTTTGCGGTCATTGTTCTCATTGCTTTGGGTATTGCTGTTGTCAATATCCACCCACCCATGGTCTTATTTGGGTTGTTTGTTTTGTATGGCTTAAGCGGTTATGCCATATATGGATGGCGCCGTTTTAAAGGTGAGCAAACCAGCGTTATTAGCACTTCCACAGATGACCCCGATGAGCGCGGCCTTCACCGGTGATGAAGTTTTTGAAAAGTTGTGATACAGTATTTACATGAAAACAAATTTGCTAGCACTACGACTGACGCCTCACGGGCGGGATGTATAGCGCGCTGTTCAGTTTCCCATCAAGCCCGTATGCCAAACGCAGCGGGCTTTTTTTATTTTGAAGTTTGCTTTTTGAAGATTTAAACCAGGAGTGAAACATGGCCGATAAATTGATTATTTTTGACACGACATTGCGTGATGGCGAGCAGTCGCCAGGGGCGTCCATGACCCGTGACGAAAAGTTGCGCATTGCGCGTCAATTGGAGCGATTGCGAGTCGATGTCATTGAGGCTGGATTTGCGGCCAGTTCCAATGGCGACTTTGAAGCGGTAAAAGCCATTGCCAATGCCATCAAGGATTCAACGATTTGTTCATTGTCGCGTGCCAACGATCGCGATATTTCCAGAGCAGCAGAGGCCTTGAAGGGTGCCAACAGTGGTCGCATTCACACCTTCATTGCCACTTCACCATTGCACATGGAAAAGAAGCTTCGAATGACACCAGATCAAGTGCTGGAGCAGGCCAAACAGTCTGTTCGCTTTGCACGCAACTTGGTGGCCGATGTTGAGTTCAGTCCCGAAGATGGCTATCGCAGCGACATGGATTTCTTGTGCCAAGTGCTTGAAGCAGTCATTGCAGAAGGTGCAACCACCATCAACGTGCCCGACACAGTGGGCTATGCCGTACCTGAGTTGTACGGTCAGTTCATCAAAACATTGCGCGAGCGCATTCCAAACTCTGACAAAGCCATTTGGTCTGTGCACTGCCACAACGACTTGGGCATGGCTGTGGCCAATAGTTTGGCGGGCGTTAAGTTGGGGGGTGCTAGGCAAGTCGAATGCACCATCAATGGCTTGGGAGAGCGCGCAGGCAATTGTTCATTAGAAGAAATTGTCATGGCGGTTAAAACGCGCAAAGACTATTTCAACTTAGAAATGAACATCGACCCCATTCACATCGTGGCTGCTAGCCGCATGGTCAGCCAGACTACCGGCTTTGTGGTTCAACCCAACAAAGCAGTGGTGGGTGCCAACGCATTTGCGCATGCTTCTGGCATTCACCAAGATGGTGTTCTGAAAGCGCGCGATACCTATGAAATTATGCGTGCAGAAGATGTGGGTTGGTCGGCCAACAAAATTGTGTTGGGCAAATTGAGCGGTCGCAACGCGTTCAAGCAACGCATGCAGGAATTGGGCGTGGTACTCGAGAGCGAAACAGAATTGAATGCAGCGTTCACCCGATTCAAAGAACTGGCCGATCGCAAAAGCGAAATTTTTGACGAAGACATCTTGGCTTTGGTGAGCGAGGAAAGCGTCACCCAAGACAAGGAACAGTATGCATTTGTATCTTTGTCGCAGCACAGCGAAACCGGCGAGCGACCCGAGGCTTCAGTTGTATTTACGATGGCCGGCAAAGAGGTGCATGGCAAGTCTGAGGGCAATGGCCCTGTCGATGCCTCTTTGAAAGCCATCGAATCCATTGTTGAAAGCGGCGCAGAAATGGTGCTCTATTCGGTCAACGCCATCAGCGGATCGACCGAAAGCCAGGGCGAAGTGACGGTGCGTTTGCAAAACAGTGGGCGAGTGGTCAACGGGGTTGGCTCAGATCCAGACATCATTGTGGCCTCAGCCAAGGCCTATTTGAGTGCCCTGAACAAGCTGCAAAGCAAAGCTGACAGAGTCGCTGCCCAAGGTTAATCAGGGTTTTTCCGAAGGCTCAAAAAGGTCTTCAAGAATGTCGCGCAAGGTGTTGATCTTGCGCGACTTTTTTTATTTATGTACACTACGTCAAGTTTCAATTACACTCGCCAAAATCTGATGAAATTTGGCCACTGAAAGTACCGCTTTGACGACATCCAATCGCCTGTTTTTACGCCGTCTTCTCACCCAATGCTTGACCTTGTGCTTGTTGGTCGCGGTACCACTTGCCAGCCAAGCCAACGACAAAGAAGCCACACGCAAGGCCAATTCAGGCAAAAAACCAGTTGCCCAGCAGTCTGCCAAAGCAAATACCAAAACAGCGTCTAAATCGACAAGCAAGCCTTCAGCCAAAGTTCGTAAAGTAGCCAAAAACAACGCCACTGAACAGCGCGCCTCATTTGGCCGTGTTGCAGGGCTTCATCAGAGCAGTGACGAACTCGATTTGCGTTCCAGTGTGGCTTTGGTCATCGACCAAGATACCCATGAAGTTTTGCTCAGGAAAAACGACCATGCGGTTCTCCCCATCGCATCCCTCACCAAACTCATGACCGCTTTGGTCATTGATGATGGCAATTTGTCGCCCCACGAAATGATCACCATCACCCAAGAGGATGTGGATACCGAAAAGGGCAGTACTTCTAGGCTGGCGGTGGGCTCAGTCCTTAGCCGCGGCGATTTATTGCACTTGGCGCTCATGTCTAGCGAAAATCGCGCTGCGCATGCATTGGGCCGCACTTACCCCAATGGTTTGTCAGCTTTTGTCAAGGCCATGAATGATCGTGCGCAAAAACTGGGCATGAGCTCCAGCCATTTTGTTGAACCCACAGGTCTTTCCAGTAAAAATCAATCCAGCGCTTCCGATTTGGCCTTACTGGTAAGCGCGGCTTACAACGTCCCCTTGCTGCGTGAACTTTCTACATCGCCCGGCCGAGAAGTGGCTGTAGGACGCCGAACCTTGCAATACAACACAACCAACCGCTTGGTCAAAAGCCCCAATTGGGACATCGGCTTGCAAAAAACCGGCTATATCTCCGAAGCAGGTCAGTGCCTAGTCATGCAGGCCAAAGTGTCGGGTCGTAAGCTCATCATTGTGTTCTTAGATTCAGCAGGCAAGTTGAGCCGAATTGCCGACGCTGAGCGCGTTAGGCGTTGGGTCGAAACCAACAACCCACGCAGCGCCGCCGTGCCAGCAAGCAATATCGCTGGCTAAGCTTTGTAGCCAAGGGCTTGCGAGATTCCCTCGGCGGTTGACTGCAACTTAGGCAACCATGCCTCGTCCAATCGGTCTGCTGGGGCGGAGATAGAAAGTCCGGCCAACAGTTTGCCCTGATCGTCGTAAATGCCAGCGGCAATACAACGGACGCCCAACTCCAACTCTTCATTGTCTCTGGCAATGCCATACTGACGGACTTTGGACAGCTCACGCTCCAATATGGGCAGTTGTGTAATGCTGTTTTTGGTGTGGCCACTCAGACCTGTGCGAGTTGCATAACTGCGCACTTTCATTGGCTCATCAACCGACAAGAATAACTTGCCCACCGAGGTGAGATGCAATGGGGCTCGCCCACCAATGGCACGAACCACTTGCATCCCGGAGCGTTCGCTGTAGGCGCGTTCAATGTAGACAATTTCATCGCCTTGACGCATGCTCAAGTTAACCGGTTGCTGAATGAGTTTGTGCAAATCACGCATAGGCGCAAGCGCTGCATCTCGCACATTGAGTCTGGCTTTGACCATATTGCCCAACTCGAGCAAGCGCATGCCAAGTCTATAACTTCCAGGTTCTGGTCGGTCAACAAAACGACCAATGGTGAGGTCGTTCAAAATGCGATGGGCTGTCGAGGGATGAAGACCTGTTTTCTCGCTAATTTCTTTGAGCGATATGGCGTCTTCTCTGGAGGCTAAGACGTCCATGAGTGAGAACAATCGTTCAATCACTTGAATGGTGGGCGCTACTGGCGATGGTGCTTCAGCTTTTCTCATGGGACTTAACCTCGGTCTTTTTGAAAGCGAAGAATGCTTCCGAAGGAAGATTTTGCGAAATTTTATTTTACAAGATGAAATTAGCTTTGCACAGCCGCATGAGGCACAGCCGTGACATGAGGTAGCCATTCGCCTTTTTGCAGGCTTTCACAAGGTTTAAAGCGTTCTTTGTATTGCATTTTGGGGCTGGCCCCAATCCAGTAGCCCATGTAAACATAGGGGAGGCCAAGTTCACGGGCTTGGTTAATTTGCCAAAGCACGCCATAAGTGCCGTAGCTGCATCGGTCCTCTGGGTTATAAAAAGTGTAAACCGCAGACAGCCCGTCGTTCAGAAGGTCGACGATGCTGACCATTTTGAGTTCGCCGGGTTGGCCGTTGGCATCTGGCTGGCGGAACTCTACCAGCCGAGAATTGACGCGGCTTTGGAGTAAAAACTGTTTGTATTGCTCCACGCTGTCTTGGTCCATGCCGCCCCCGGCATGTCGGCTATTTTGATAACGCAAATACAAATCGTAATGCTCTGTTTCAAAGCCTAATCGCGTAACGCGGGTGATGAGGTTTTGATGCTGTTTGAATGCACGTTTTTGGCTTTTGTCGGGTTTAAATTCATGACATAAAACACGCAAAGGCACACATGCATTGCAGCCATCGCAGTAGGGGCGATAAGTGAACAAACCACTGCGCCTAAAACCGCGTTCAACCAATTCCGAATAGACGTCGTTTTGGATCAGGTGGCTGGGCGTTGCCACTTGAGAGCGGGCTTCACGACCTGCCAGGTAACTGCATGGGTAAGTTGCTGTGGCATAGAACTGCAGCGTACTGAAAGGCAAGTCCTTTAGGTGCGTCATGCCGTACCTTGCGAACGCCAGGCGTCCCAATTCACTTGTTGCGCTTTCCACTCAGGACCTTCGAGGGCCAATGCTGGTTGAATTAAGTTTAAAAATTCTTTTCTGGCCATTTCCTTGGCACCCATCAGGGCCAAGTGAGCCGTGTTTTGTTGGCAATCGATGGCTTGAATGCCGTGTTGTTGGCAGACGTTGACCAAGGCGGCCAACGCCATTTTGGAGCCATCGCTCAAGGTACTGAACATGGACTCACCAAACACAGCCTTGCCAATGCAGACAAAGTAAAGACCGGCAACCAATTGACCATCGAGCCATGTTTCGGCGCTGTGCGCAAACCCGGCTTGATGCAAAGCTTTGTAGGCTTCGACCATTTGCGGCACGATCCAAGTACCATTTTGTCCTTCACGAGGACTTTGAGCACAAGCTTCAATGACTTGATCAAAGGCTTTGTCAAAGCACAGCTCAAACCGAGGGTGCGCCGAATAACGAGACAGCGTTTTTCTGAGCGAGCGGTGCAATTTGAAATGAGCTGTTTCAAGAACCATGCGGGGATCGGGACTCCACCACAACACGGGTTGATCTGGGTTGAACCAGGGGAAAATGCCTTGGGAATAAGCTTCTAGGAGACGTTCCACGCCCAAGTCGGCACCTGCAGCCAACAGGCCGGGCGCATCGGAGTCTTGACCCCAAGCTGCGTTCACCGACGGCAGAGGGCTCTGACTGTCTACCCAAGTCAGTGGGAGTTGAGGGGTGCCTTCAGACATATTTCCAGTTTATGCTTACGCCTATGAAACTTTACAACTACTTTCGCTCTTCTGCTTCATTTCGCGTTCGGATAGCCCTTCACTTGAAAGGTTTGCCCTACGAATATATCGCAGTCCATCTGGCCAAGGGGCAACATAAATTGCCTGAATACAGTGCCATTGCGGCAGACAACTTGGTACCCAATTTGGTCATAGATGGTGAACATCTCAGTCAGTCGATGGCCATCATTGAGTATTTGGATGAAACGCACCCTGAGCCTGCCTTGCTGCCCAAAGAGCCTTTGGCCCGTGCCCGCGTCAGGGCTTTGGCGCAGTCTATCTCTTGCGAAATTCACCCCATTAACAATTTGCGTGTTTTGAAGTACTTGAGCGGTACCTTGGGCTTGAGCGAGGATCAAAAGAACACATGGTACCGGCACTGGGTCAGGGAAGGCTTGGAAGCATTTGAACGGCAATTGGCGCTGGGGCCTCAATCGACATTTTGTGCAGGTGAAACCCCTAGTTTGGCCGACTGTTGTTTGGTGCCTCAAATTTTCAACGCCAAACGGTTTGAGGTGAATTTAGAGGGATTGCCCCGAACCATGGGTGCTTTTGAGGCTTGCATGAAGCTTGAAGCCTTTCAAAAAGCGCAGCCTTCAGCGTGCCCCGACGCCGAGTAAACAGTTGATTGGATTTAAACCCAATTGGCCGGCGCCCAACTTTGTGAGGGCCCTCATGACAACGCGTCATGGGGGGGTGTCAGAGGCGCCTTGGCGCAGCCTCAATTTGGGTGACCATGTGGGCGACAAACCCGAAAACGTCAAAACCAATCGAGCTTTGGTTGCGCATGAGATGCAGGTTCCCGCCATCTACCTCCGACAAGTTCATGGCGTCAATGGCGTTGAGATTGATTTACAAACCCCTGCCAACACAGAAGCTGACGTTGCATGGACTCGTCTAGAAGGCCTGGCTTGCACCATGATGGTGGCCGATTGCTTGCCAATTTTGGTGTGCCACCCGCACCAAAAATGGGTGGCTTCTGCGCACGCTGGCTGGCGCGGCTTGGCGGGCGAGGATGGCCATGGCGTGGTTGAAGCTTTGGCTTCGACCGTCCGTTTGGAGGGTTTTGCGCCTGAAGATTGTTTGGTTTGGTTGGGCCCCTGCATTGGCCCCACGGCTTTTGAGGTGGGCCCAGAAGTGTTGGCTGCCTTTGAAAAAGATCAGCCTGCAGCCTCAAGTAAAGCCTTTTTTGCTCCGGGACCAGCTACTACATCTGCATCTGAGGGCAAATACATGGCTGACTTGGCTGGCTTGGCCCGGCATCGTTTAAAGCTGGCTGGTTTTCAGAATTTGTATGGCAATGACAGCACCCAGCCATGGTGCACCTACAGTCAATCTGAGAAATACCATTCTCATCGCAGAGATGCCGCCTTGCTAGGCAGTGCGGGGCGCATGGCCGCTTACATCTGGATTACGTCTTTGACGTCTTAGGCGGCAGCGATTCAGCTTGAGTTTCGTCACTGTTTTGTAACGCATGCTTCTCTAAAGCTTCCTTTTCCAATGCTAATCTGACCCGCTTGCGGTGAGGCGTTCTCATAATGTAAATAATTATGGCAGTTGGAAGGATCCCG
>CANKXC010000018.1 GCA_947487355.1 Comamonadaceae bacterium
CCCTTCATCGAAGACACAGCGCAAGCCTTTGCAGATGCCGATCTGATCATTTGCCGTGCCGGTGCAAGCACTGTGACGGAAATTGCGGCGGTTGGCGCAGCGGCCATTTATGTACCCTTTCCATTTGCAGTCGACGATCACCAAACCACCAATGCCAACTTTTTGGTCAGTCAAGATGCCGGCTGGCTGATGCCGCAGTCGCAATTGACACCCGAGTTGCTGGCAGAGCGTTTGAAGCAAATGACCCGTACAGAATTGTTGGCCCGTGCAAAAAAAGCGTGGGCCTTGAAAAAAATCCATGCCACCCAAGAAGTGGTAGCAGCCTGTGAGGCCTTGGCCGTATGAAACACGCCATTCGTCATATCCATTTCATTGGTGTCGGTGGTTCCGGCATGAGCGGTATTGCCGAAGTATTGTTTAACTTGGGCTATACCGTTTCGGGCTCTGACTTGGCCGACAGCCCCACACTTCGTCGCTTATCTGCGCTGGGCATTCAAACCCATGTGGGACACAGCGCTGAAAATGTTCAGGGCGCAGATGCCGTTGTGACTTCGACAGCGGTCAAGTCAGACAACCCAGAAGTTTTGGTGGCACGCGCCAAGCACATTCCAGTGGTGCCTCGTGCTGTCATGTTGGCCGAGTTGATGCGCATGAAACAGGGCGTGGCCATTGCGGGAACGCACGGCAAAACCACCACCACCAGCTTGGTGGCCAGTGTCTTGGCAGAAGGGGGCTTAGATCCCACTTTCGTTATTGGCGGCCGACTGAATAGCGCAGGCACCAACGCCAAACTGGGAACAGGTGACTATATTGTGGTGGAGGCCGATGAGTCGGATGCGTCCTTCTTGAATTTGTTGCCGGTCATGGCGGTGGTTACCAACATCGATGCAGACCACATGGAAACCTATGGTCACGACTTCGAGAAATTAAAGTCGGCCTTTGTTGACTTTTTGCATCGCATGCCTTTTTATGGCACCGCTATTTTGTGTACCGACGATGCGGGCGTACAAAGCATTGTTCCTGCCTTGGCCAGGCCAGTCACCACCTATGGTTTGAAGGAAGGCGCGCAAATCAGGGCGGTCAATGTCAAGGCCGAAAGCGGCCAAATGCATTTCACCGTTCAGCGCCGCAATGGCGTGGTCTTGCCTGATCTTCAAATCGTCTTGAATTTACCTGGCGAGCACAATGTGTTGAATGCCTTGGCGGCTATTTCTGTGGCCGTTGAGTTGGGCGTGGACGACGCTGCGGTGGTCCGGGCATTGGCCTGCTTCAAGGGCGTGGGTCGCCGCTTCCAAAGGTATGGCGACGTAAAACTGCAAAATAAAGTCGGCAGCTTCACTTTGATTGACGATTATGGTCACCATCCTGTTGAGATGGCAGCCACTTTGTCTGCTGCACGTGGCGCGTTTCCTGGGCGTCGTTTGGTGCTGGCTTTCCAGCCCCACAGGTACAGCCGAACACGAGATTGTTTTGAAGACTTTGTCAAAGTCATCAGCCATGGCGCAGACACCGTTTTGTTGTCTGAAGTTTATGCCGCAGGTGAAGCACCCATCGTGGCAGCCGATGGTCGAACTTTAGTGCGAGCTTTACGCGTCGCAGGTAAAATTGAACCCGTTTTTGTAGATAAAATTGAGGGCATGGCGCAGGCTATTTTTGACAATGCGAATGACGGCGACGTCGTCATTTGCATGGGTGCCGGCTCTATTGGCGCAGTGCCAGCGCAAGTTCAAAAAATGGGGGGTGCCGCATGAGTGCAGCGCCTCGTTCATTGGGCAAAGTAGCGGTTCTTATGGGCGGCCGTTCTGCCGAACGCGAAGTCTCGTTCATGTCTGGCCAGGGCGTGTTGACCGCCCTTCGCGCCCAAGGCGTTGATGCGCATCCCTTTGATCCTGCCGAGCGCAATTTGTCAGATCTCAAAACAGAGAACTTCGACCGTTGCTTCATTGCCTTGCACGGTCGCTTTGGCGAAGATGGCACGGTGCAAGGTGCCCTGGAGTTGCTGGGCATTCCCTACACGGGCTCTGGCGTCATGGCCTCCAGCATTGCCATCGATAAAACCATGACCAAGCGCGTCTGGTTGTCCGAAGGCGTACCCACACCCAAATATGTATTGCTCAAAAATGACAATCTGGGTGACGCCGCACAAGCACAAGTTTTGCAAACTCTTGGGCTGCCCTTGATTGTGAAGCCGGCTCGCGAAGGCTCATCTATTGGCGTCTTCAAAGTGGTCCAGGCCAACGAACTGCAGCAGGCCCTTATTGAAGCCGCCAAATGTGACACCGATATTTTGTGCGAACAGTTCATAGCAGGCGATGAGGTGACATGCCCCGTGCTGGGAGATGGCGACAACGCCGAGGCCTTACCGGTCATTCGAATAGTTGCGCCTGCTGGTAACTACGACTACGAACACAAATATTTCACCGACGACACGCAATACCTGGTGCCTTCAGGATTGCCAGAGTCAGAAGAAAAAGCCATTCAAGCGCATGTTCTCAAGGCCTATCGGGTTTTGGGTTGCAAGGGCTGGGGGCGCGTCGATGTCATGATCGACGCCAAAACCAGACAGCCTTATCTGCTTGAAATCAATACCTCGCCCGGCATGACCAGTCATTCTTTGGTGCCAATGTCGGCCAAAGCAGCGGGCATGGATTATGAAGCGCTGTGCATGCATTTGTTGCGCCATGCAGGCCTTGAGCATCCAGCAGCAAGCAAGGAGATGGCATGAAGAAGCCCGTCGTCTTGCCTATGGATGTTCGCCTGATGCATTGGACATCCTTGTCCCTCTTTGGACTGGCCTTCGTTTTGTGCATTGCCAGTGGCATTGGTTGGCTGCTAAGCCATCCCGCATTTTCTATTCAGGGCATTACTGTCAAAGGCAATGTCACCCACAGCAACGTCGTAACCTTACGTGCCAATGTGCTGCCGCAATTGACAGGTAATTTCTTTACGCTCAATTTGCTGCAAGCACGACAAGCGTTTGAGCAAATTCCTTGGATTCGCTCTGCTTTGGTCAGACGTGAGTTCCCCAATCGCTTGTCGGTGACTTTGGATGAATTTCAGCCCGTCGCGCTTTGGGGCTTTGAAGGCGATGGCAAGTTCCTCAGCGTCGAAGGCGCTATTTTTGAAGTCAATGCCGACGACGTCGACTCAGAAAGTTTACCGCTCTTGAAAGGTCCTGAATCTCAGGCCAAGACTGTTTTGGAAATGTACAAATTCCTGAAGCCCATGTTGGCCAAGATGGACATGGCTTTGGACAGATTAGAGCTCAGCCAACGGGGTAGTTGGACCGCACAGTTGGCAACGGGTGCCACCCTCGAATTGGGACACGGTACGCATCAAGAAATTAGCGACAGATTGCAGTTATTTTTTAAAACATTGACGCAGGTTGCCTCGAGATATGGCCGCACAGTCACTTCCTTGTTGTCGGCCGATTTGCGTTATGACAATGGTTATGCCTTGCGCTTAAGAGGTGTGAGTACGGTGGTTCCAGATGGTTTGAAAAAACCCTGATCAGTAGATTGAAGATTTAGACAAGAACGGTTGAACATATGGCAAAAGAGTACAAAGATTTGGTGGTCGGTCTTGACATTGGAACTTCCAAGGTCATGGTCGTCGTCGCCGAGGTCATGCCAGGTGGCGAGTTAAAGCTGGCGGGCATGGGTGTTGCACCCGGTAACGGCTTAAAACGCGGAGTCGTGGTCAACATTGATGCCACAGTCCAAAGCATTCAGCAAGCTCTCAAAGAAGCTGAGTTGATGGCAGATTGCAAAATCACACGCGTTAACACTGGTATCACGGGCAGCCATATTCGCGGCTTGAATTCAAGTGGCATGGTGGCTGTCAAAGACAAGGAAGTCACACCCGCTGATGTGGCTCGGGTCGTTGAAACTGCGCGTGCTATCAATATTTCGACAGACCAGCGTTTGTTGTTGGTTGCGCCTCAAGAGTTTGTCATCGATGGCCAAGACGTGAAAGAGCCAATCGGCATGAGTGGCATGCGCCTTGAAGCCAAGGTGCACATTGTCACGGGCGCCCAAAGCGCTGCAGAGAACATCATCAAGTGTGTACGCCGCTGCGGTTTGGAAGTCGATCAATTGTTGCTCAATCCCTTGTCATCTAGCTTGGCAGTTTTGACAGAAGACGAACGCGAATTGGGTGTGGCTTGCGTTGACATTGGCGCAGGCACAACCGATGTGGCTATTTTTACCAACGGCGCCATTCGCCACACAGCGGTCATTCCCATTGCTGGCGATTTAATCACCAGCGACATTGCCATGGCGCTTCGCACGCCCACCAAAGATGCAGAAGACATCAAGGTTGAAAATGGTTGCGCTAAACAGTTGTTGGCCGATCCAGAAGCCCAAGTTGAAGTGCCTGGCCTAGGAGATCGTGCCCCTCGCATGTTGTCCAAGCAAGCTTTGGCGGGCGTCATTGAACCGCGCGTAGAAGAAATCTTCTCTTTGGTTCAACAAGTCATTCGCGAGTCGGGTTACGAAGAAGTTTTGTCCTCAGGCATTGTCTTGACAGGCGGCAGTGCCGTCATGCCTGGCATGGTGGAATTGGGCGAAGACATTTTCTTGAAGCCCGTCAGACGAGGCGTGCCCAAATACAGTGGTGCGCTGTCTGACATGGTCAGCCAGCCCCGTGTTGCCACAGTCATGGGATTGATGGAAGAAGCCCGATTGGCCCGTTTAAGAGGTTTTAAAGTGTCCCAAAAGAAGGGGTCCATGAACAACGCTTTCACTCGCTTGAAAGACTTCATCGTGGGGAATTTCTAATGGATTGGCGCAAACTTTATTTGGCAAGGGGGAGTCCACATCAGCGATGTTGAAGCCCCACTGAAGTCACAAAAAAAATTTTCAAAAATCAATATTTAGGCAACTGCAAAAGTTTTAGGAGAGCACCATGAGCATTGAAATGATCCAAGTCGAAGAGTTCAACCAAGGAACGCAAATCAAAGTGATCGGCGTGGGCGGTGGCGGCGGCAACGCGGTCGAGCACATGATTGAGCGCAACGTTCAAGGCGTTGAATTCATTTGCGCGAATACCGATGCACAAGCATTGGCACGCAGCGCTGCGCACCGGTTTATCCAATTGGGTCACACGGGTTTGGGCGCTGGTAGCAAGCCCGAAAAAGGTCGCGATGCTGCTGAGGAAGCAATCGAAGACATTCGCGCTGCCATTGAAGGCGCACACATGTTGTTCATCACGGCAGGCATGGGCGGCGGCACAGGAACTGGCGCTGCACCCGTCATTGCACGTGTGGCCAAAGAAATGGGCATCCTCACGGTGGGTGTGGTCACTAAGCCGTTCGACTTTGAAGGCGGCCGCCGCATGCAAAGTGCAGAATCTGGTTTGTCCGAACTCGAAGCCAACGTCGACTCATTGATCGTGGTGCTGAATGAAAAGTTGATGGAATTGCCCGGCGGTGAAGACATGACCCAAGACGAAGCTTTTGCGCACGCTAATGACGTGCTCAAAAACGCTGTTGGCGGTATTGCAGAAATCATCAATGTCCCCGGCCATGTCAACGTCGACTTCGAAGACGTGCGCACGGTCATGGGTGAGCCAGGCAAAGCCATGATGGGGACTGCTTCTGCCAGCGGTCCTGATCGTGCACGCATTGCCTCTGAGCAAGCAGTCGCCTGCCCCTTGCTTGAGGGCATCGATTTGTCTGGCGCCAAAGGCGTATTGGTCTTGATCAGCGCTGCCAAAGGTTCACTCAAATTGAGCGAATCCAAGCAAGCCATGAATACCATCCGTGCTTATGCATCAGAAAGCGCACACGTCATCTACGGTACTGCTTATGACGAAAGCTTGGGCGATGAAATTCGCGTGACCGTGGTGGCCACTGGCTTGTCAAGCCAAGGCGCACGCCGCACAGCGCCCCCACTGCAAGTGCTGCGAACAGGTACAGACAATGTGCCTTTCACGGTCGACTCACACGATGCCACACTGCCAACATTGGGCGGTCAAAGCCCCACGTTGGGCGGTGACTACGGTCGTTTGAATACACCTAGCGTCTGGCGCACCAACCGCACACAGGCTGCGGCCAAAGTGGATGGCATGGCGTCTGCAGGTATGGACGACATTGAAATTCCAGCTTTCTTGCGCAAGCAAGCGGACTGATTTTCAATCACAGTGGGTTTTAAAACCCTCTTCAAGCAAGCATGCGCCTGAGAATTTAAAATTCAACCATGCTTGCTCAAAGAACCATCAAAACCCTCACCCAAGCGGTGGGTGTGGGTTTGCACAGCGGCCAAAGGGTTGAGTTAACCCTGCGGCCTGCCCCGCCAGACACAGGGATTGTGTTTCGCCGGGTTGATCTGGTCGAGCCAGTCGATATTCACATCAACGCCCTCAGTGTGACCGACACGCGTTTGGCCTCCACCATTTCCAGTGGCCAGGCCAAGGTGCACACCGTTGAGCATTTGATGTCGGCCTGTGCAGGCTTGGGCATTGACAACCTGGTCGTTGATATCACAGCAGAAGAAGTACCCATATTGGATGGTTCCGCATCTTCCTTTGTGTTCCTGCTTCAGAGCGCGGGCATTGAGTTGCAAAAAGTGCCCAAAAAATTCATCCGTGTATTAAAAACGGTGGAAGTCAAAGAGGGTCAAGGCGACAACATCAAATGGGCCAAGCTTGAGCCTTACAACGGCTACAGGCTGAGCTTTGAAATTGATTTCCATCACCCCGCAGTGGACTCAACGGGCCAGCAAGTGGTGTTTGACATGGGCCGTGACTTGTATGCACGTGACATTGCCCGGGCCCGAACGTTTGGCTTCACCAAAGACGTCGAAATGTTGCGTTCAAATGGATTGGCTTTGGGCGGTGGCTTGGACAATGCCATCGTGATGGACGACTACAAAGTCTTGAACAGCGATGGCTTGCGCTATGACGACGAATTTGTGAAACACAAAATCTTGGATGCCATGGGCGACCTCTACTTGATTGGCAAACCGCTCATTGCCAGTTATACCGCCTTCCGATCTGGTCATGCCATGAACAATGTCTTGCTCAGAGCGCTTCTGGATCAGCCAGATGCTTACGAAATTGTGAGCTTTGATGATGTCAAAAAAGCACCAGAAGGTTTTGCCTTGCCCGTGCGTGCCTGGTAGTTTGGCTTGAATCAGGATTCCACCCAATCGTCCTTGAAGGACTTGTGGCGTCACCAAGCCTTCATGCGGTTTTGGGTGGCTCGATTGGCCGGCATTTTGGCCAATCAAATGCTCATGGTTGCCTTGGCATGGCACATGTACGAAATCACGGGCAGTGCTTGGGATTTAGGCTTGGTGGGCCTGTTTCAGTTTGTGCCCTCCTTGATCATGACCTTGCCTGCTGGACACATTGTTGACAGGCTCAATAAAGTTCACATTTATGCGGTCTGCATGCTGGTTCAAGCCGCTGTGGCTTGCTTGCTTTTTTGGGGCACTCACACCGATTCCGTCACGCGCGAAATGGTGTTTTTTGTCTCTGTCATTTTGGGGCTGGTGCGTTCTTTTCAAATGCCAACACAGCAAGCCCTGACGCCCCATTTGGTACCGTCTCATTTGTTGCAGCGTGCGGTGGCCCTGAGCTCGACCGGCGTGCAAGCGGCGGTGGTCGGCGGACCCGCACTGGGTGGGATTTTGTACGCTTTGCATGTGAATTCGGTTTACGCTACGTGCGCCCTGTTCTTGTTATTTGCATTTCTGATCTCACTCACTGTTCGATACGACCACAAGCCTTCGAACGCTGCTGTAGATTTTCAAAGTGTCATGGCTGGCGCCTATTTTGTTTGGAATCACAAAGTAATTTTGGGTGCGTTTGCGCTTGATTTGTTTGCAGTTTTGTTGGGTGGTGTTACGGCCTTGTTGCCCATTTATGCCAAAGATATCTTGCACACAGGTCCTGAGGGTCTAGGTGTTTTAAGGTCTGCGCCTGCCGTTGGTGCATTGTTCATGGCGGCCGTGCTGACACAGTTTCCTATTGAGCGCAAAGTAGGTCGCTGGTTGCTGATGTCTGTGGCGGTGTTCGGTTTGGCAAACTTTGTCTTTGGCATGTCAACCCACATGGGCTTGTCCATTGCAGCGCTCATGTTGGCAGGTGCCGCCGACAATGTGAGTGTGGTCGTCAGGCTCACGCTCATGCAATTGGAAACACCAGATGACATGCGCGGTAGAGTGGCCGCAGTCAATTCAATTTTCATTGGTGCTTCAAACCAATTGGGTGAGTTTGAATCGGGGGCGACAGCCGCTGCTTGGGACCCTGTTGGTTCAGCAGTTTTTGGCGGACTTGCCACAGTAGGCGTGGCCTTTGCAGCCCTCAAAATTTTCCCAGACTTGGCCAAGCGTGACCAAATGGTTTTGCCCAAGTAAGTGATCCTTCGCGGCTCAACCCTTCAGTGACTTCGCCCATCTCTGAACATGCCGTGGGTTTTGCGGTTCAACACATCCAAAGCTGCCAATTTGTTCATAGAGGGACTGGCGTGTGCATGGGTAATGGCCAAGCCCAAGGCATCTGACGCGTCTGGTCCTGGGGCAGCAGGCAACTTCAACATGCGCTTGACCATTTCCTGTATTTGAGACTTAGCGGCACGGCCATGGCCTGTAATGGCTTTCTTCATTTGAAGCGCTGTGTATTCGGCCACTGACAAATTGCATGAAACCAAAGCAGTGAGGCAACACCCCCTTGCTTGGCCCAGCAATAAAGTGGCTTGTGGGTTGACATTCACGAACACAATTTCAACCGAGGCTACATCGGGCTGATAGCGTGCATTGATTTCCAGAATGCCGTCGTAGATCACTTTAAGTCTTTGTGGCAAATGGCCTTGATTGACTTTGTCGGTCTTAATGACGCCGCTGGCCACATAGGTCAGCTTTGAGCCGTTGACGTCGATGACGCCAAAACCTGTGGTTTGTAAACCGGGGTCAATGCCAAGAATTCTCATGCTGTGATTGTGATCTGCCGTTCAAGGCAAAGCAACATCGTTCATGCGCGCCATAATGGTTTGCGCACGGTCGCTGAGATAAACCGATTGGGGCAGTTTTTCGAAAAAACGGGGTCGAGGCAACATGACGGACAGCCGCGCTGCTTCCCATTCACTCAGTTTGGCCGCAGGTTTTTGAAAGTAATGTTGTGAAGCTGCTTCGGCTCCAAATACACCCAGTCCCCATTCCACGTGATTCAAGTAAAGCGTCAATATTTGCTTCTTGGTCAAGAACGTTTCGAGCGCCATGGTGATGACCCATTCTTGTCCTTTTCTAAGCATGGTGCGTTCGCCCGTGAGCAACAAATTCTTTGCCAATTGCTGCGTGATGGTGGAGCCGCCCACTATTTTTGGCATACTTTTTTTGCCACTTGCTTTGGCAGCTTGTGCTTCAAGCTTGGCTTGAGCGCTGGCATTTTTGCGCCATGCCTTTTCAATAGACTCCCACCACACGCCCTTGTGTTGTGTGAAGCCGCTGTCTTCAGAGGCCAAAACAGCACGTTTTAAATTCACAGAAATTTGGTCGGTTTTACGCCAATCTTGCCGCCATTTCAAATGACCCTTTTGGGAAAAAATTTGCCAAGCTTGTGAACGCTCAAAAGCCGTTGAAGCTGGGTCTGACACCGCCATCCATGCAACTCTGCCGATGAAAAATACTTGCAGCAATACCAAGGCCACCAATACCAATTGAAGCCACTCGCGAATTGCTTTGAAAACCTGTTTCATGGTGCACTGGCGCTTGGGGCAAGCATACGTGTTTCGAGTGTTTCGTCGCGGGCAAAGTTAAAGCGGGTGACCACTACAAGCTGGTCTGCTTGGCGCTTCATCTCGGCAGTAAAGTTGTCAAAGGGTGATGCCCCTTGAACGATGGCGATGGCACGTTGATCTAGAACACCCCGCCCAGAACCTTTGACAATTTCAGTTTGAATGACCTTGCCACTGGCATTCAAAGTAATGACCATGGTCAGACTGCCATAGAGTTTTTCGCCACCCGCTTGCGGAAAATTTTCTGTCCCAGTTGCTTCAATGGTTCTGCGCATCTTGTCGTAGTAGCGCGCAAAAATAGACTCTTGTGTAGAAGGGCCGATGTAGCGTTTTCTGGAGCCGCCTTGCAAAGCTTGTGATTGCTTTTCAATTTGCGCCAATTGCTGCGACAACTGCTTTTGTTTTTCAATGAGAGACTCAGATTCAGCTGCGCCTTGTGAAGCGTTTGCGGGCTGGCTGCTCAATTCAAACAGTTGGCGTTTCAATTGCTGAATCAATCTGATTTGTTCGGTCTTGAGGGCTTCAATTTTCTTTTCGACTTGTTGCAAGTCCTCGCCGTTTTGAATTTGTTCAGAAGCACTCAAAGGCGATGACTGCAATTGGGTGCCTGGAACTTGACCGCCACCTGTCAGGTTCACTTGCGCCAAGGCTAGCGGTTTGTCGGGGGCTTGAGTGCTTCTGGCATTGACCAAAACAACTTCCAAGGTATTGCTTTGAAAAATTCGATCGATGCTGCTGGGCGAAATCCACTTCACAGTTAAAAAAACAGCATGCAGCCCAATGGAAATGCCCAAGGCCCACATCAAATTTCGATGTGAACGAGATTGCATCGAGAGGGGCGAAAGCGGATTGAGCATCAGGGCGATGTGGGATCGTCTAAAGGTGCTTCGTCGACATTCATGGCCAATGCAATAGGCCCAGTGACTGCCTCTTCCAGCTCGTCCAAAGTGTCTTCTAAAGTGTCTTCATTGGCATCAAATGCTGTGTGAGTGTTTTCAATTTTCTCAATCACGGTGCCATTGACATCGAGCGCCATGGCATCGATGTTGCCCAATTGAACACGCACCTTGTCGCCACGTTGCATGCCCGATGCGCCCATCACACTGAACATCAGGGGCAATTCATCCGCACGGACCAGCCAGCTGCCACCTGCCATTTCCTTCACCAAACTGGCCAATACTTCGCTGATGTTCTCTTGTTTCAAATATTGCAGCGTCCAAAAGCGTTCCATGCCCGATTGGTAACTGTTGTAAGCCGTGTAGGCCGCATCAAAGGCACTGATGATGGCAAACATTTGCGCATCTTTGGGTTTGAAAGGCGCCGCCAATGCGGCAGTTGCGCCATGCTTGGCGCAGGCAATGATTTGCCATTGATTGACCAAATCGGTGTAGCGCCTAAGCGGTGATGTACTCCACGCATAGGCGGGGACGCCAATGCCTGCATGGGGCAAAGCTTTGGTGCCCATGCGAACTTTGACGCCGGGAGCCATGCTGGCTTGGCTGCGGTAAATGGCAGGCACACCCAAGCTGGCAAGCCACTGCCCCCAGGTGCTGTTGGCCAAGATCATGGCCTCCGCAACGATCAGGTCGAGCGGCGTGCCCCGTTGACGTACGCTAATTTGAACGGACTCATTTCCGATAGGCGCCGAGTCATTGCTTTCGCGCGCTAAGCGGAAGTTGTAGTCTGGCCGATTGAAGTTTTCCGGCTTGCCGCGAACCACTTCTCTGCTTGCTTTGAGATGCTGCGCTAGCCGCCAGAAAAATGCCAAGCTTGGGTGCGAGATGGGCAGCTGTGGCTCGCCACTTCGTGCTGCAGGTGCGCTGCTTTCTAGCCAATCTGGTGTGACCCAAGTGTCGAGTTGGTCGTGCCGTAAGTTGGCTGCAATGGGCACGCGTTCTAGTTTAGTTTCGCTGTGTTGAATGCTGAGCGTGGCTTCATCGAAGGTGACATACAGCGAGACCGCGGGGCAAGCTTGACCTTCAGCCAAGGTGTACTGTTGAACCACTTCATCGGGCAACATGGTTATTTTGTAGCCGGGCATGTACACCGTGGACAAGCGATTGCGGCCCAATTGATCGATGGCGCTGTTGGGCTCAATGGCCAAACCAGGCGCTGCAATGTGAATGCCCACGACCACGGTGCCTGAGCCAAGTCCTTGCAAAGACAGGGCATCGTCAATTTCTGTGGTTTGCGAGTCGTCGATCGAGTAGGCCTGTACGTTTGCCAAAGGCAATTCGTCGCGAATTTTGGGAGCGTCTAATTTAGGAAAGCCAGTGCCCTTCGGAAAATTGTCGAACAAGAAACGTTGCCAATGAAAATCATAGGCACTGGCAATGGCACCTGCGTTTTGCAAAAGGGTCAGTGGCGCTGTTTGACTGCTGCGACTGGCTTCTACGACGGCTTTGTATTCGGGCGCATTTTTGTCGGGCCTGAACAAAATTTTGTACAGCTGATCTTTGATGGGGGCAGGGCACTGGCCGACCATCAAGTCTTTTGACCAGCTTTCAATTTGCGCCAAGATTTGCTTTTTCTTTTCAATGCCTGCCAAGGCCAATTGAACAGTTTCAGCAGAGGCCTTTTTGAAGCGGCCTTTTCCGGCACGTCTGAAATAGTGGGGAGCCTCGTAAAGTCGAATGAGCGCAGCGACCTGTTGGATTGTGTTGGCATCGGCGCTGAAGTACTCGCGTGCGACATCGGCAAAACCAAATTCAGTTTCGGGTGCAAACTCCCACGCCAAATCGAGCTCTATGCTTTGGCTGATTGCGCTGGCCTCGGCCAACAGATGGGCAGGGCTGGGCTTGTCAAATTTCAAAAGCACATTGGCGCCTTTGACTTTGACTCTTTTGCCGCTGTCCAATTCCACCTGAACCGAGGCTTCGCCCTCGGACAGGACGCGTCCGGCTAAAAATTTGCCAGCTTCTTCAAACAATAAATACATGGCCAGATTGTCCCATGAGGCGGCATCTACGTTGAAGGCGTGTGGGAAATGCAGAAATTCAGGAAACGAGGGAGGTAAGCGAAGGATAATCACGCCATGCCACGCGTGATCGAAACACCCAGTTTGTCATCTCGAGCCCTTCGCTTGTTTGAAGGCTTTGATGGCCCTTTGGCTTTTGCCATCTTCGTGCTGGCCTGCGCCGGAATGCTCATCATGTATTCCTCGGGCTATGACCACGGCACCCGCTTTATAGACCATGGCCGTAACATGCTCATTGCAGGTGTCATTATGTTTGGTGTGGCGCAAATTCCGCCCCAAAGGCTGATGACCCTGGCTGTCCCCATCTATACGGTGGGTGTGTTGCTTCTCATTGCGGTGGCCATTTTTGGCATTACCAAAAAAGGAGCCCGCCGCTGGCTCAATGTGGGGGTGGTCATTCAGCCCAGTGAAATTCTCAAAATAGCCATGCCCTTGATGTTGGCCTGGTGGTTTCAAAAAAGGGAAGGTCAATTGCGGCCCCTTGATTTTGGGGTGGCCAGCCTTCTTTTGGTGGTGCCCGTGGGCCTCATCATGCGTCAACCAGACCTGGGAACCGCCTTGTTGGTGTTGAGTACAGGTCTTGCCGTCTTGTTTTTTGCGGGTTTAAGTTGGCGCTTGATCTTGCCACCCGTCATTTTGGGTGTCATTGGTATCGTCTTACTGGTTATTTTTGAGCCCAAGCTCTGCGTCGATGGCATGGATTGGAAAGTCTTGCACGAGTACCAGCGCCAAAGGGTGTGTACCCTCCTCGATCCAGCGCGCGATCCTTTGGGCAAAGGCTTCCACATCATTCAAGGCATGATTGCCATCGGCTCTGGCGGTTTTTGGGGCAAGGGTTTTATGCAGGGTACTCAGACCCATTTGGAATTCATCCCCGAGAGAACAACAGACTTTATCTTTGCAGCTTTTTCAGAAGAGTTTGGTTTGGTGGGCACCTTGCTGCTGATTGCGGGCTTTTTCTTCTTGGTCTTTAGGGGCTTGGTCATCGCCCGAGAGGCACCCACGCTCTTTACACGTCTGTTGGCCGGCAGCATCAGCATGATTTTCTTCACCTATGCCTTTGTCAATATGGGCATGGTCAGTGGTATTTTGCCTGTGGTCGGTGTGCCGCTGCCCTTTATCAGTTATGGCGGAACGGCCATGGTGACTTTGGGTTTGGGTCTGGGTATTTTGATGTCCATCGCCAAAGCCAAGCGCTTGGTTCAAACCTGATTGGGCGCCAATCCATTTGACTTTCTAGCCTGTTCAACGCAGGGTCATCCCAGCATGCCTACAATGGCGAAATGATTTCACGCGAACCCACCATTGAACGCCTGGCCACCGCCAGATCTCTGTTGCTCGAACCTTTTGGTTTGGACGAAACCCATTTGGCCAAAGCCCTGGGTGCCATCAAGGCGCACAAGGTGGACGATGCCGATTTGTATTTTCAATACACCCGGGCCGAAGGCTGGAGCCTCGAAGAAGGCATCGTCAAAACTGGCAGTTTCAGCATCGATCAAGGGGTAGGCGTTCGCGCTGTGGCCGGTGAAAAAACGGCCTTTGCCTACTCTGACGACATCTCTGAAGCCTCCCTGATGGATGCGGCCCTCACGGTCCGCGCCATTGGGCAAGCCAGCCAAAATGGCAAAGCCAAAGTGCCGGCGCGCAAGGTGGCGGGTATTCGCTCTTTGTACCCTTCGCTCGACCCCATGGGCACCATGAACAGCACGGACAAAGTGCATTTGCTTGAAAAAGTTGAACAATTGGCACGCGCCAAAGACCCTCGCGTGGTGCAAGTCATGGCGGGCTTGGCCAGTGAATACGATGTGGTCATGGTGGCCAGAGCCGATGGCACTTTGGCGGCCGATGTCCGTCCACTGGTGCGCCTGTCCGTCACGGTCATTGCCGAGCAAAACGGTCGACGCGAAGTGGGCAGCGGCGGTGGTGGCGGTCGCTTTGGCTTGGCCTATTTTGACGATGCCATGATCACTTCTTATGTCAACGATGCGGTGCATGCCGCCCTGACCAATTTAGAGGCGCGGCCTGCACCCGCCGGTGTGATGACCGTGGTGCTTGGCCCTGGTTGGCCAGGTGTGCTTTTGCACGAAGCCATTGGTCATGGTTTAGAGGGCGACTTCAATCGCAAAGGCTCTAGCGCTTTCAGCGGCATGATCGGCAAACGTGTGGCGGCCAAAGGCGTCACAGTCTTAGACGACGGCACCATTTCGGATCGACGCGGTTCTTTGAATGTCGATGACGAAGGCTGCCCCAGCCAGCGCAATGTGCTCATTGAAGATGGCATTTTGAAGGGCTACATTCAAGACGCAATGAACGCTCGCTTAATGGGCGTTAAGCCCACGGGCAATGGTCGCCGTGAAAGCTATGCGCACATTCCCATGCCGCGCATGACCAACACCTACATGTTGGGCGGTGACAAAACGCCAGAAGAAATTGTGGCCAGCATGAAAAAAGGTTTGTACGCCACCAATTTTGGCGGCGGCCAAGTTGACATCACCAGCGGCAAGTTTGTGTTTTCTGCTAGTGAAGCTTACTGGGTTGAAAACGGCAAGATTCAATACCCCGTGAAGGGCGCCACCTTGGTGGGCAGTGGCCCTGAGTGTTTGAAGCACGTCAGCATGATTGGCAACGACATGCGCCTAGACACAGGTGTAGGTGTGTGCGGCAAAGAGGGGCAAAGCGTGCCAGTGGGCGTGGGTCAACCCACTTTGCGCATTGAAGGTCTCACGGTTGGCGGTACGGCATAAGTCGGGCTTGAAGCTTTGGCTTGTCAGAAAACCTTCAAAAACATGTGCTACATTTCAAACCTATGAACCAGCGCTTCAGCTTTTTTAGCTTTTATTTTGCATTCTCAGTCCTAGGCGGACGAGAGGCCAGCGCATAAGTCACTGAACCCCTCTACCAACCGCCGGACTCAACACCCGGCGGTTTTTTTTATTCCAGACTTTTTCAATATTCAATTTTCAGACAGGAGCACACGATGAATACCAAAGCCAAAGCCAGTTCGGAGCCTCGCTATGCGAACCCATTGGACCGCATGGGACAGACCGATGACGAACGCATCAAGGACATCACCGTGTTGCCGCCGCCCGAACATTTGATGCGTTTTTTCCCCATCACGGGAACGGCTGTGGAATCTCTCATTTCACAGACACGTCGCAAAATTCACAACATCATGGCGGGCAAAGACGACCGCCTGCTGGTCGTCATTGGCCCGTGCTCCATTCACGACCCAGCTGCCGCACTAGATTACGCGCGCCGCCTCAAACCCTTGCGTGACAAATACCAAGGTACTTTGGAAATTGTCATGCGGGTGTACTTTGAAAAACCCCGCACCACCGTGGGCTGGAAAGGCCTGATCAACGATCCGTACTTGGACGAGAGCTATCGCATTGACGAGGGGCTGCGCATTGCGCGTCAACTCTTGATTGAAATTAATCGACAAGGCTTGCCTGCGGGCAGTGAGTTCTTGGATGTGATTTCGCCCCAGTACATTGGCGACCTTATCAGTTGGGGTGCCATTGGTGCGCGCACCACAGAAAGTCAAGTTCACCGAGAACTGGCTTCAGGTTTGTCAGCACCCATCGGCTTCAAAAATGGCACCGATGGCAATATCAAAATTGCCACCGATGCCATTCAGGCTGCAGCGCGCGGCCACCACTTTTTGTCGGTTCACAAGAACGGTCAGGTGGCCATTGTGCAAACCCAAGGCAATCCCGATTGCCATGTGATTTTGCGTGGTGGCAAAGCGCCCAACTACGATGAAGAGAGTGTGAATGAAGCCTGCAAAGACTTGACCAGCGCTAAGCTGCCTCCCACTTTGATGGTGGACTGCAGTCATGCCAATAGCAGCAAACAACATGAGCGCCAAATCAATGTGACGCAAGACATTGCGGCTCAAATTAGCAAGGGCTCACGTCAAATTTTTGGCGTGATGGTGGAAAGCCACATTGAAGCGGGCACACAAAAATTCACGCCGGGTAAGGACGATGTGAACACTTTGAAATATGCCCAAAGCATTACCGATGCCTGCATTGGTTGGGCCGACAGTGAAAAGGTCTTGGCCATCTTAGCCAAAGCTGTTGAGACGCGTCGACAAAAATAAATCAGCGCTGTTTCAAGGCATTCAACAATTTATCGTGAATGCCCCCGAAACCGCCATTGCTCATGCACAACAAGTGATCACCCGCTTTGGCGTGTGACATCACTTGCTTCACCAATTCATCGATATTGGCGGCTACTTGGGCCTTTGTGCCCATGACAGCCAAGGCTTCGTGGGCGTTCCAGTCGAGGCCGCCGCTGTGACAGAAAGACAAGTCAGCTTGTTCAAGGCTCCAAGGAAGTTGTGACTTCATGGTGCCCAATTTCATGGTGTTGCTGCGTGGCTCGAAGATGGCCAAGATGCGTTGTTCTGCGCCAATTTGACGGCGCAAACCATCCAGTGTGGTCCTGATGGCTGTTGGGTGATGCGCAAAGTCGTCATAAACAGTCACACCCGCCACTGTGCCGCGCACTTCCATGCGCCGTTTGACGTTTTGAAAACTTGACAGCGCCTTTGCTGCAACTTGCGGTGACACACCTACATGGTCGGCGGCGGCTATGGCTGCCAAAGCATTGAGTTGGTTGTGGACGCCGCCGATGGCCCAATTCACGTGGGCTACTTTTTTGCCATGTTGGACGACATCAAAGTCGTGGGGGCTGCCTTCAGCACTGAAGTCGCTGACGGCTGCGCCGAAGGTTCTGACATCGCTCCAGCAACCTTGGTTCAAGACTCGCGTCAAACTCTCCTCGAGCCCATTCACCACCAAGCGACCTTGACCTGGCACAGTCCGCACCAGGTGATGGAATTGTTTTTCGATGGCTTTCAGGTCTTCAAAAATGTCGGCGTGATCGAACTCAAGGTTGTTCAGGATGGCCGTGCGCGGTCTGTAATGAACAAACTTGCTGCGCTTGTCAAAAAACGCGGTGTCGTA